>JAJFBI010000757.1 GCA_020697385.1 Microvirga sp.
CCGACACAATCTGCGAAGCCGAACGGAACTGGCCCTACCGAGAGCCGGAGCGCCAAGAAGCACCACCCCGTTTTGCGTCCGCAGACCAGGGCAGGATAGTCGTCCCCCGCAGGACGGTCAACCCCCGTTGTGTGCCCGGCTGAGGCATTTTTCGGTCATTGGCGCTCCCCATCGGGGAAGAAGCTATGCAGTTACAAGCCGCAACCACACAAACGACACCACCGGTCCACGTACATGTCCATCTTGGCCCGGATAATGCAGTGTCTACCCAACACCCGTCAGCGTTAGCATCTAGGCATGTTTTAAAGACGGCGAAGCACCCCTCTTCGGTGCCTTCGCCCGTCGTTTCTGAATCGGATTACAGACGTTTACGGAACAGCGAGGAATTTCGCGACACCCGCATTACGGGGCTGCTGGTCGAACTGCTCGACTTCGAAGGTCTGCGGAACGACGATGACGAGGACCCGATCGCCGCGGCCAGGGACGTGGTGGAGAAGGGCTGGATCTATCGCGATTTGAAGTTCAAGCGCCGGATGGAGTGGGAGGTCTCCGTCATGGCGTTGGGCGAACCGTTCTGTCTGCTGGTCATGCTGATGGTGCGGAAAGTCCACCGGCCGTACTTCCGCTACATCCAGGACGAAATCCTCGACCCGATGGCCTACGCCCTGGCGGCACTGCGGAACATCCAGCGAGGCTAGAAAAAGAGGCTCGGCGACGGGTGGATGCCCAGAACTCTCGGGTTTCCGCCAAAGCCCGCGATTCGGAAGCACCCAAGGAAGCACCGGCGGAGAAGCCACCAACCGACCGGCAGATCGCCAAGCAGGACCGGCAGGACGAAAAGGAGGCCCGGCGCAAGGCCGCTGATCGTCCAGTCCAGACCGGGGGCGCCCCGGCGGCCCTGGGGGCCGTTGTGGCCGCGGTCAAGCAACCGGCGCCACCACCAAATCCCGAGCCGGAGCCCGAACCACCGTCCGCCCCAGAGCCCGCCAGCGCGGTGGAGGAGATCCCGGATCCCGAACCTGAGCCCGACCTCGACCCGACGCCGCTGGAAGACATGATGGCGGGCGCCATGGCGGAGAAGCTGGTCACCGGCTTCACGAATGAGGACATCCTGTTCCGGCCGGAAACCTTCGGGACCCTGGTGATGATCGGGGACACGCCGCTGATTGAGGCGGTACTGCCCCGGACCGGGCTGAAACGCAAGGACACGCTCCGGCAATGCCACGCCCACCTGCTGGACAAACATGACCAATTCGCCCGCACACCAGAGGGCAGCATCTCGAAAAACTCGGCACGTGCCGGTATCGGGATTGCCCTGCGGACTTTCCTGGGCGTCCTGGTCGAGGCCCTGCGGGATAACGGTTACGCAGTTGCGGACGTACCAGAGAAGCCGCCGCTGCCCGAGCCGGAAAAAGGCAGGAAGAAAGGGAGGAGATAGTCATGGGCAGGTTCTGGTGGGAAGAACCGGAGGCAGAGCCCTCCATCATTACGTGCGAGAGGTGCAACGGCGACGGGATTTGCGAAGATCCGAGGTACGAGGACTGGATCGACATGTGGTGCCCCGACTGCCGGGGCGACGGCTACTTCGACACGCGCTGCGGCTGCCCCAGCGAACACCACGCGCCCTACTGCGCGTTCTTCGGGGAAGGCGAGTATGACAAGCCCCGCAAAGCCGGAGGACGGCGCTGATGCCGGGAAGAGAACCGTGGGAATGGGCTGAATACCTCGGCATCGGGCAGGGGGTCGAAGAGTGCACCGACTGCGGCGGCACCGGCGAGATCGAGGATCTGACGCCCGTGCTCTATGAAGACGGTTCCTACGATCCCACTTCTTGATACCCCTACTCGGTCGAGGAATGCTCGGTGTGAACAGATCACGATCACAGATCCGAGGCATCCACTCTACGGCCGGAGCTTTCCGCTGATTTCGGTGACCGGCCTGCGACATGGAAACGGGCACGCTTATATCGATGATCGCGGCCGCGCCGTGTTGAGGATTCCGATCGAGGTGACAAGCCTGTGCTCAACGCGATTGGCCCTGCCATTCAGCAAGCTCTCGCTCGAGGCCATTCAGGATCTGGTTCAGGTTGCCTTTCGGGAGGATGGGATCCGGCGGCTGGCCCCGCAAACCGCTGCTTGCCCCTGTCCCCAAGCTGAC
Source organism: Microvirga sp. (assembly GCA_020697385.1). Classification (GTDB taxonomy): domain Bacteria; phylum Pseudomonadota; class Alphaproteobacteria; order Rhizobiales; family Beijerinckiaceae; genus Microvirga. The sequence goes on from JAJFBI010000757.1 coordinate 2,158, forward strand.
GCCGAACCCTCCTCGACGATCCCATCACCATCATCGGGAGGGTGATCGATGATTTCCGAACTCGTGACGGCCCGGCACCTGAGCCGCAGGGCCGTGGTCTACATCCGTCAGTCCCATCCGCACCAGGTTCTGAGCAACCAGGAGAGCCTGCGCCTGCAATACGCGCTTTGCCAACGTGCCTGCGATCTTGGCTGGCAGGAGGCAGATGTCGAGATCGTCGACGCCGATCTCGGCTTGAGCGGGGCCGCCGCCGACCATCGTCGCGGCTTCAAGGATCTGATCGCCCGCGTCACACTGGGTGAGATTGGGATCATCCTGTCCTACGACGTCACCCGGCTCGCCCGCAACTGTTCGGACTGGTATCCGCTGCTCGACCTGTGCGGCTTCCGCCAGTGTCTGATCGCGGATCGCGATGGCGTATACGATTCCGGGTCGGCGAACGGGCGCCTCCTGTTAGGTCTCAAGGGCACAATTTCCGAGGTCGAACTGCACACCATGCGCGGTCGCCTGACCGCCGGCCTGCTCAACAAGGCCGAACGTGGCG
>JAJFBI010000140.1 GCA_020697385.1 Microvirga sp.
AGGCGAGAGCTCGCCGACACGCAGGCGAAGCTTGCGGAAGCGCGGCAGCAACTTTCGACCCCGGCTTCGGCGCCGCCACTAGCTCCTGCGCGGCAGTAGCTAGGCCTCAGAGCAGACGTGGCCTACCTCGCCCCGTTTTTCTCACGAACTGTGAACTCGGGTGTCAAAGCGCCTCACGAGCCGCTACAGGTCGGGTGAGTCCCGCCTTAACGAGCGGCGCGACGGCGTATGACGGCAATGCTGGCGCAAGTACAGCTGGGCCGGCTTCAGGCGCGTCGTAACCGGCCAAGCCGAGTTCTACATCCGTTGAGCAAGGCGGGGCGCGCGTCAACGAGAAGGGGCATGACGGTCAATCTTCCGTGCCAAGGCGGCATGCTGGCAGTGCCCGTACGGCAGAGGCTTGAGTTAGTGCCAATCAGGACCGCTCGCGGCGCGGCGAGATCGTGCTCGACTGCTTTGGCGGCTCCCAGCACAACCCCCCTGATCTGGCCGCCTCTGCGGCCACCGCGAATGTTTCGACCTCGCAGCGGCGGCACTGGGGGAGACGGCGCGCCGTCAGCTCCGCCCGGCATGCGAGGGCGTTGCGCATGGTGCGAGCCCGCGCCGAACGGAGGACAGCGACAACTGCGGCGATGGACTGTGGGGACGGCACGGCGTGCCGTTGGGCCGCCGTGCCTGCACGATCGGGCCTACCAGTACCGCCGACGCCAGTAGCGGCGCCGGGGCCGCCAATACCGGCGATAATATCGTGGCCGCCAATAGCGGCGCCGCCAATAGCGCCGACGCGGTCGCCAATACCTTCTATAGTACCGCCGGCGCCGCCAGTACTGAGCTTCCTCGGTCCTCACGCCGTCCAGGTCCTCCGGCTTGATCGCAGAAGCGTCGGTCGCACCGTCGGGGGCGGGTGTCGAATCGAGCGACAGGGCGTGAGCGGGGTTCGCGCCAGTGCCGAGACCGGCCGCGGCCGCGAGCCCGCCGATCAGTCCGAGCAAGAATGTACGCCTTTCCATACGCCTTCCTCCGTTTTGGCCTCCCCTGACCACTGTAACTCCGCATTGGCGGTCCGCACAGCCTCGCGGACAGTTCGCGGCCCCCCGGTGCCGTTGCTCACGATTGCGATCCGAGGTCTTCTTGTCGAGTCTGGGCTCGTGCGAGCCGCCCGCCTCGGGACTGAACAGTTACGGCGCCGCCTGACGCGCCACCTCGGCGTATTCAGCAACCAGCTCGTAGCAGACCACCACCCGACGCTCCCCTCGATCCCAATACGCATTTGCCTCGCCGCAAGATCGCGCTTCCAGGGCGAGATTGCCGGATAAATCGAGGTTCTGGCTCGCGAAGGACGAGACCGTCTCCAAGAGCCCAACGCTCACCAGCACCTGCCTGTACGGCGCGAGCGGCGCCGGGGCGTCCCGGTACCGGACCTGGATTTGATCCTGCGCTGCTGAACCTGCCGGTAGCCGCAGCAGTCGCCGTAGGAAAGACCGCGCCCGCGGCGCCGAGCTCCGCAGGTGCGGCCGCAAGAGACTGAGCCAGGACTGCTCGGACTGGCGAAACTCGTCAATGCAGGTCTCCTGCCGGTCGGGCGGGATCCCAGCCCGGCTCGCGACCGCCCTGAAGCTCCTCGGATCGCTTCCGGTCATCAGGCAGATGATCTGGAACGCCCGCTGCCGATCGAGGCCGTGCTCCGCGAAGAAAACGGGCGGCTGGCCCATGCGCGCCTCACGCGCGGCCATGAGAAGCAGACCCCGCGCAGCGTCGAGCAGGACCCCGTGGGTGAACTCGGTTCCGACGTGAAGGAGCGCGAGCGTGGCGAAGGTGTCGGCCGCGTCCTCCTCGCGCCCGAGCACCGGCAGGCCGAAGAGGCTGATCACGGCATGGCCGAGCTCGTGCGTGAGGGTGAACAGCGTGTTGCCGATTACGAACTCGACCACCTCCCTGCGCCGCGCCGGGTCGAGCGCCTGGACCGAGGATTCGGATAGAGCGAGCGCCCGACCGGCCTCCTCGATCCGTGCGGAGATCGAGGCAGGCGGGTCGGCTTGCGCCCTTACGCCGCTGGAGGTGATCGCTAGTCCCAAGGAGGCCGCGAACAGGATGGAAAATGACCACCGGGGAGGCATCTCGTGACGATCCCTTCAGTTGCGGAGATTGACTCCGGTTCAAACTTATAGCGCCTCTGTGGGATTGTGGCCCGGATGGTGTCGAGCGTCTGGGTGTTGTGCTTGGCGCTGCCCGCTCATAAGCGGCGTGCGAACGCCATGATGATGTCTGCCACGATCGAGCGATCCTCGGCCGCGCCCGCGGGGCGGATAGGAGCCACGATACTCCTGATCGGCGCGCCGAGCGTCGTAGTCGGTTGCCAGCACTACGGACACGGCGCGGTCGAATGCAAGATAATGTCTCTTCTCTTGCATTCGGGCTCTGTTCTCGGCAGCGAGATCACGCTGCCTCGAAAACCCGTCGCTCCGTAGAAGCATCGAAAACATGCACCTGAGCCGGATCGATCCGCACGTGCACCGGGTCGTCCTCACGGACGTGTGCATCCGCCCGGACCTGAACCGCTATCCGACGCTTTCCACCAAGATCGATGTCGACGAGCTTCTCCGAGCCGACTAGCTCGACGACCCACACGCGGCCATGAGCACTCGCCTCATCGGTTGACGACGCGAGATGCAGGTCCTGCGGTCGTGCGCCGAGCACCACGTGTTGCCCGACCTGCAAGCGCTGGGTCAAATGCCGGAGAGGGACCCGGCTCTGCTCGTTCGCGAACACAGGCACTCCGTTCTCTGCCTCGATCCTTCCGGGCATGAGGTTCATCGGCGGGCTTCCAATAAAGCCGGCAACAAACAGGTTTGCGGGCCGTCCGTAGACCTCGGCGGGAGTTCCAAACTGCTGCACCATCCCGCTGTTCATCACCGCGACGTGGTCCGACATGGTCATGGCTTCCAGCTGATCGTGCGTCACGTAGACCGTCGTTGCGCCGAGATCGAGGTGAAAGCGCCTGAGCTCGGCGCGCATGGTGATCCGCAGGCGCGCGTCGAGGTTGGACAGCGGCTCATCCATCAGGAAGATGTCCGGCTTGCGCACCATGGCCCGACCAAGCGCCACCCGCTGCCGCTGCCCGCCCGAGAGCTGGGCAGGCCTGCGCTCGAGCAGGTTCTCGATTTCCAGGATGCGGGCGACGCGCTCGACGGCCTCGGCCCGTGCCGCCTTGGGCGTGCCGCGGACGCGAAGCCCATAGGCGAGATTCTGGCGCACGCTCATTTGCGGGTAGAGCGCGTAGGACTGGAACACCATGGCGATGTTCCTGTCTCGGGGGGCGAGCTGGTTCACCACCTTGTCGCCGAAGCGGATCAGGCCGCTGTCCACCGTCTCCAGGCCCGCGATCATGCGCAGAAGCGTCGTTTTTCCGCAGCCGGATGGCCCGAGAAGCGTCACGAATTTACGGCTCGGGAAGTGCAAACTGACATCCTTCAGCACGCGGACGGACCCGAACGACTTGTTGATGGCTTCCAGGCTGACTTCCATGCCCGATCAGCCCTTCACAGCGCCGGCGCCGAAGCCGGCAACGAGGTGGCGCTGCAGCCCCATGAACAAAAAGGCCATAGGCACGGTCATCAGCACGCAGGCCGCCATGAGGAGCCCCCAGTCCACATGGGTGCCCTCGAAGAACAGCATCACTCCGACGGTGAGCGTCAGGTTGTCGAGGGAATTGAGGAACACGCGGCCGAACAGGTAGTCGTTCCAGGAGACGATCATCGCGAAAATTGCCGCTGCTATGATCCCGGGCAGGGCGGTCGGCAGCACCACGTCTCGGAAGACCTGCATGCGGGTGGCGCCGTCGACGAGGGCGGCCTCCTCGATTTCGATGGGTATCGAGCGCATGAACGCCCACATCAGCCACATGCAGAATGGCAGGGTGATGCTGACGTAGCCGAGCACCAGGCTCAGCAGCGTGTCGGTCAGCTCGAGCCGGACCATCATGAGGAACAGCGGGAATACGAAGATGATGGACGGGACCATGTAGCCGAGCAGGCTGAAGTAGGGGACGAAGGTGCGCCCCCAATAGCGGAAGCGGGTGAGGCTGTAGGCGGCGAGCGTCGAAACGACGATGCTGATCAGGGTCGAGCCGAGCGTCACGACGAGGCTGTTCAGGAACCAGCGCGTGAAGAACTGGGCCGGGGTGGCTCCCGTGTCTACCTGCTGCCCCCCGGACTGGAAATATTGTTGACGTCCGGTCACGAGCGCGGCGTAGTTCTCGAATGTCGGCGCCTTCGGAATCAGTGTCGGCGGCGTGGCGAATATCTCGGTCTTGGGCTTGAGCGAGGTCGAGAGGGCCCAGACCAGCGGGAAGCAGACGACGAACGTCAGCCCGCAGAGCGTAACGAAGATCACGGCGCGCCCGGTGTGTCGCCACAGGAAGTCCCAGCTCATCATCCGTGCGTTTCCTCGCGAGCGAATCCGGCGCTCCGGAGATAGATGACGCTGCCGATGGAGAGCATGATCATCATGATCACGCCCGTTGCTGCCCCAACCCCGAGCTTCAGGTTCGCGATCGACTGCTCGAAGGCGTAGACCGCCAGGTTAAAGGTGGAGGTGCCCGGGCCACCCTTCGTGAGGAGGTAAATCTCTTCGAACTTGTTGAACGTCCAGATCGTCCTGAACACCACGACCACGATCAGAACTTCCCTGAGCTGAGGGAGCGTCACGTCGATAAAGCGACGGACCACGCCGGCACCGTCTACCTTCGCCGCATCGTAGAGCTCGAGCGGAACCGACTGGAGCCGGGCCAGCACGCAAATCACCACGAAAGGGGTGTATTTCCAGACGTTCAGCATGATCGTGGACGCCATCGCCATCTCGGGCGTGGAGAGCCAATAGATGCGTTCGGAAATCACGCCGCCCGCCAGCAGCGCGTAGTTCACGATCCCGATCTCGGGATTGAAGATCCAGCGCCAGATGAGGGCGATGACGACCGTGGGGACTATGTAAGGGAACAGGAGCAGGCCGCGGAAGATGGCGATACCTGGCAGCGCCTGGTGAAGGAGCAGGGCGATGGCCACTCCGAAAAGCGTCTGAAAGACGATCGAGAAGCTCGTCCAGACCGTCGCCTGCCAAAAGGAGGTCCAGAAAAGCTGGTCGTCGAAGATATAAGAGAAGTTGGACAGGCCGACGAAGGCGGACAGGTCGGGCCGAAGTGGATTGTAGCTGAAGAAGGCCATCCGAACGGCCTCGACGATCGGATAGACCATGAAGAACAGGGCCGTGAGGACGAACGGCACCATGAACAGCACGCCGACGGCCTGGTCGGACAGCGTGAAGCCGCGCAGCCTCCTCGCCATCTACCCTCCGGTCGGCGTGCCTAAGCCGCGGCTCAGCCGATCAGGCGCATGTTCTCCTTGCGAATTGTGTCGAGCTCCCGCGCTCCCCATTTGGCTGCGTCGCGCGGGGCCATCTTGTCGATGACCACCTTCTGGACCGTCTGGGCGAGTACGGAGCGGCCGTGCACGAAGCCGGCCAACGGGTTGACCCCCTTCAGCATCTCATTGGCCGTACTCGACGAGTGCTCCAGCGAAGCCTTGAAGTAGGTGTCGACGGTCTTGGACTTAGACGAATAGAAGGGATGATTCTTCAGCTCCGCGGAGTCCGCCACATCCTTGTAGACCGGAGCCACATTCGGCATCAGCGAGTGGCAGTACTTCACTAGCCACTCCTTGCTGGTCTGCTGGTACGTCAGCGCCTGCTTCACCTCGTCGATGTACGGGTTGTTCTGCGCCGGAATGATCCAACCCTGGAAGTCGTTCCAGTTCGAGCGCCGGCCGGTTTTCGGATGGCGGGCGTGGTTGAACGCCTCCGTCGCCTCGAACACCGGCTTTGCCTCCTCCGCCGCGCGACCGAGGGTCCGACCCCAGTAGAAGCTCATGGCCGTGCGCCCCGTGACGTGCGCGTCAACGACTTGGAGGAAGCTGTATTCGACCGCCCCCTTCGGCATGAACTGGTGCAGCTCGCGAACAAACTCGAGCGCCTCCGCCGTCTCTGCGCTGTCGAACGTCACCTCGAACTTGTTCTCCTGCGCAAACATGCGCCCGCCGGCCTGATGAAGCAGGGCGGCGAAGTGGTAGTCGGTGCAGAGATTGCGGCCGAGCGCCATGCAAATGCCCGCCACCTCGGGCTTCTTCTGGCTGATCGTCCGAGCCACGTTGGCGAGATCGATCCAGGTCCAGGTGTCCGGATCAGTCAAGCCGAGCTCCCGGGTAATGTCGGTGCGGACCAGCAGGAGGTGCGGCTGATGGTGGGCCGGGATTACGTACTGCTTGCCCTTCCAGGCTCCCCAGAAGTCCCACTTGAGCCCCGGTACCAGGCGGTCTCGTCCGACCTTGTCGGCGACGTCGTCGAGCGGCACGAGGAGCTCCTCGGCCATCAGCTGCATGGCCAGCGGCGACTCGACGCTGATGAGCGCTGGCGGTCTGCGCGCGGCGAGATCCGTCATCAGCTTCACGTAGACCCCGTCCCACGGAATGGTCTCGATCTCAAACTTCAGGCCCGGCGCGTTTTTCTGAGCCCACTCGTTCATAGCGGCGACCGCAACGCCCCCGTATGGGCCCGGCTCTCCCCAAACTCGCACGGTTCCGCTCTTCGTCGACTGGGCGAGGGACGGGGCAGCGAAGGCACCGAGCAGGCCCGTGGCGGCTGTCCCCGCAAGAAATTCCCGGCGCTTGATCGTCATGTTGTCCTCCCGATTGTTGCCTGACTAGTCGCCGCTCGCCCGAGCTCTTTGCGCGTAGCGCTGCGCACGAACGTCAGCGGTGATCTCGTGGGCCAGCATGCCCTCGGTGTGGCACATGCGGCCAATGATCGGCGCGATGCGTTGGCTCGCTTCCTGAGTCAAGCGCTGGTAGGTGACGGTCTTCAGGAACTTCCCGACCCAGAGCCCGCCGGTGTATCGCGCCGCGCGACCGGTCGGCAGAGTGTGGTTGGTGCCGACGCCCTTGTCGCCGTAGGCGACCGTGCTTTCCTCGCCCACGAACAAGCTGCCGTAGTTTCCCAGGCGCGACAGGTAGTAGTCGTCGTGCCGCGTCTGAAGCTCGAGATGCTCCGGCGCATATTCATCGGACAGTGCGATGGCGGCGTCGTCATCCTCGACCACCGCGACCTCGCCCCAGCGGCGCCACGCCGCTCCGGCGACATCCGCGGTCGGCAGGAGCTGGCGCTCGATTTCGTTCAGCACCTCGCGACCGAATCTCTCGGAACTTGTGATGAGCCAGGCCGGGCTGTCGGGCCCGTGCTCGGCCTGTCCGAGCAGGTCAGTTGCCACGAGCGCCGGATCAGCGGTCTCGTCCGCGATGATCAGGATCTCCGTCGGACCCGCCGGCAGGTCGATGCCGACTCGGCCGAAGAGCTGGCGCTTGGCTTCCGCTACGTAGGCATTGCCAGGCCCGGTGATCATGTCAACCGCCTTCATGCCCACACATCCGTACGCCATAGACGCGAACGCCTGCACGCCGCCGATGGTGTAGATCTCGTCCGCTCCCGATTCGGCCAGCGCGTATAGCGTGGGGGCGTACATGCGCGGCGGAGATGAGTGGATACTTCCCTCCGGGGATGTAGCAGCCAACGGTTTCGACTGGGATGATCTTCTGGCCCAGGGTGATGCCCGCTCCGAAGCTCTCCTCAAACTCGTAAAGAGACTCTCGCTGGCGCTTTGCGAAATCCGTCACCTGCTTCTTGCAGAAGGCGAAGTCGTCCTTGAACATGGTGCTCATGGCGCGGCGGGCCGCACCGATCTCGTCGTCTGACACGCGGAAGGCCGACTTTGTCCAGCGGTCGAGCGCCGCGGCATAGCGCCTGACTGCCTCGTCTCGGTGCTGCTCGATGTCCTCGAGCATAGCTCGCACACGCTCAACGAGCTCGCGATTGGACTGCCGGGACTGTGGCTCGGCGCGTTTTAGATAACGAACCAATGCATCCACTCCGCTCGGAAGAACAAACACCCACGCGCGCGAGAGTCAACGAGGGCTGACCGCACGGCGTATGCGTATAGCAGAACCAAGGTGCGGTGGTCCTGTAACACGACTCGGAACACCAGACGCGGGACCATTTCTCGGCGTAGCCGCTCCGACCTCGACCCAAGCTGAAGAGGGACGGAACCGGGCGGGGAGAGGAGCCCGATCCGGGCGCGGGGTACGCGAGCCACATGAGCGTAGGCGAGCCATGGCCACGCCAATGGTGTGCAGCCGCTCGAATGCAAGATAACGAGGCTTGTCTTGCATTCGCGAGCATCGCTTCTGACCCCCAAGCCGATCGCGAACAAACGAAACGAATATCCGCTTTGCGCCGATACCGTTGAAAAACTCTCAGCGGACCAAATGGGCGAAACAATGATTCAGGGCCGATGCCACGGGCGCGTCTGTGCGGTTCGGCGAAGCACTCGGAAGCCGCGCCCGCGCGGTCAGTTTCGTTACGCCTGTGAAATCTCCGACGACATCAACGCGCAACGTGCCGCCGCTATGCGGCCACCCTTTGCATCACCTGCATGAGGGCACCATGGCTCACGTCATCCATCTTGCTCAGGGAAAGCAGCCGGACGGCTCCGAGGGTTGTATTGTAATCGAACGCTGTGCTCCCGGCGGCAGAACGACGGTCGCGCGCTCCCCAGACGGTATCCTGGTCAAAGTTCCCGCGCCCTTTCTCGAAACTGAGATCGACGCCTTTTGCCGTATGGCTGAAGCGGCGGGAATAGCTAAGCTCTATGTGCGAGGCGCACCAGAGGGACTGCGGGACGATCGAAACCCACCAGCGTTGTCTCCATGGGCCGCCTGAGCAACATGCAGAAGCCGGATTAGGCCGGGGGGCGCGGCAGGACTCGAACCTGCACCCCTCAGCTTCGAAGCCAATCGGTTAGACGCTCACCAGCACCCAACCCGTGCTTTTGCATTCGACGCGCGGGGACCCTCGGGAGCCCGCCTGATCCGGTTTTGTGAACAGCGCCGCGCGCCGCATGCGCGTAAGCCTTTCAACCATGCTCCCGAACACATCTCGCGAATGGGTTGGCCCTGTGCTCGCGCTCGTTCTCTGCCTGACGGCCGGCGCTC
>JAJFBI010000141.1 GCA_020697385.1 Microvirga sp.
AAGTGCAGGGGCCGACGGGCCGGGGCTGGAACTGCGGCCTTCATGACCACGGGCCTGACCATGTCCTCGGACATCCCCATGAGTTGGGCTGCAATCTCGACCTGGCTCTCGACATCATCCGTCAGGCCCTGGGCGGCCGCAACAGCTTCCTCAAGGGCGGGAGGGTCGACACGGGTGACCCGCCGGTTCTGATTTTCCGAAGATTTCTTCTTGGCTAACATTGGGCTTCTCCTGGGCAGACCCTTAACTCACGACACTCAGGTTTGCGTAATGCATGGTTGAGGCGGCAGGGCTGCACTCAGCGCAAGCGAGGCTGAATTCCCTCGATGCCTCTTGAACGCCCCCGGAGGGAAACCGGATCCATGGTAATCCCGGGAAAATGGCCAGGAACAAAGCTTTTCAAGGGATGACTCTTCTCGACCGAGCGTCAGACACCGGGCCGATCTCGCGATTCCACTTTTCGTTCGGCACGGACTCGGCCATATCGGTCGGAAACAGACGAAAGGCGCTCCCGTGTTCACTGCCAAAATTCTCCTTCTCGGATCGGGCGAACTCGGCAAGGAGTTCGTAATCTCAGCCAAGCGGTACGGGTGCCATGTGGTCGCCTGCGACAGCTACGCGAACGCGCCTGCAATGCAGGTATCGGACGAGGCCGAAGTGTTCTCCATGCTGGATGCGGACGCCCTGCGGCAGGCTATCGAGAAGCACCGGCCGGATTTCATCGTGCCTGAAGTCGAGGCGATCCGCACCGAGGTGCTGCAGGAGTTCGAGGACAAGGGCTTCACGGTCGTGCCCTCCGCCCGCGCGGCCTCGCTGACCATGAACCGGGATCGAATCCGCGAGCTTGCCGCCACAGAACTCGGGCTGCGCACGTCCAAGTACCGGTATGCGGAAAGCCTGGAGGAGGTGATGGCCGGGGCTGAGCATACGGGGCTGCCCTGCGTCATCAAGCCGGTCATGTCCTCCTCGGGAAAAGGTCAGAGCACGGTACGGGCAGCCGATCAGCTGGAGCAGGCCTGGAACGATGCCGTGGCCAACATGCGGGGCGACCGCAAGAAGGTGATCGTCGAGGAGTTCGTTGCCTTCGAGTACGAAATCACCCTGTTGACGATCCGCTCCCGCGAGGGCGTTTCCTATTGCGAGCCCATCGGGCACCGGCAGGAGCGGGGGGATTACCAGGAATCCTGGCAGCCCACGCCGATGACCGAGAAGCTGCTGGCCGATGCCAAGGAGATGGCACGCAAGGTCGTCGACAACCTCGGTGGCTACGGGATCTTCGGGGTCGAGTTCTTCGTCACCCGCGACGAGGTGATCTTCTCTGAGCTTTCGCCGCGTCCGCACGATACGGGGCTCGTGACACTCCTGTCTCAGAACCTTTCCGAGTTCGATCTTCATGCCCGGGCTGTCCTCGGCCTGCCGATCCCGCCTGTCCGACTAAATGGTCCGACCGCATCGGCCGTGATCCTGGCGGAACGCGAGGCAGAACGATTCTCGATTCAGGGGCTGCGGGAAGCGCTGGAACTCGCCTCCAAGGATGCCGACGTGGAGGTCCGCCTGTTCGGCAAGCCGACAACCCGCAAGCACCGGCGCATGGGTGTCGCTCTTGCATCCGGGAGTACAGTTGAGGAAGCCCGTGAGCGGGCATGCCAGGCGGCGGATCGGGTGCAGATTACCTACGGGGGCTGAACCTGCGGGTCAGGCCGCGGTGCTTTCCCGGTCGAGTACCTCGGTCGTGCGTCGGTAGAGCGCTTTTGCTTCCTCGTGAGAAGGAGCGATGCACAGCACGCCGATTTTGCCGAACTCCGACAGGGCGCCGATCAGGTGGAAGACAACGCCCTTCTGGCAGGCTCCATCGAAGTGCAGCCTGTTGATTGCCGCGATGTCGATCAGGTCGCCGGGGGTGAGGCCACGATAGAGCGGCGATTCAAGGTTGTCGGAGGCGTAGTAGCAGCGAGGGTGACCGGCCGGGGTGAGGAAGTTGCCGGTGGCCGGATCGTAGCAGCCGTCCGTGAGGAACTCGAGCATCATGAACGGATGCGTCGTCCCCCCGCGCCTCAGATTGATTTCGATGGCGTAATGGCGCCACTCGCTGCCCTCCAGAACCGACAGGAAGTCGATGGCGAAGCGCCCGCAAACGCCTTTCTCTGCCAGTGCCCTGGCGGCCTTCAGGCCATCCTCCTGGATCTCCAGGCGATAGTGCTCGTCGGCCGGGAAGGTGCAGCCGAGGAAGACCTGTCCGCTCTCCCCGCCAAGCACCTGATCGTGGGTCGAGACAGGCTCCAACTGCCCGAGCGGGTCAATCCGGAACTGCGTCGAAGGGGAGCGCTTGACCTCCCCCTCGATGAACTCCTCCACGATGCCGCCCATGATCGAGAGCTTTTCCTCGAACAGCTCCCAGGTCATGTCCTTCGCTTCGAAGGCCAAGTGCGGAAGGCGGCCACGAAGCCAGCTCCGCAGATCGGATCCCTCAGGGGCTCCCTCGTAGGCGAAGACAGCGTTGCCTTCGCCTGAAAACCCCTCATTGAGCTTCACGACCGCCCGCCTGATGCCGGGCCGGCGGTGCTTGAGCTCCAACAGGGCATCCACGACTTGATCCGGCGTGAAGAGATCCTCGAATCCCTCCGGCATCGCGATCCCGGCCTCGCGGAAGATCTTTCGCGAGCCGCTCTTGGAGCCTAGGGACAGCAGGCCTGGGTCGCAGCCATAGATCGGCAGGTCAAGGCTCAGCGCGAGTTCGCGCTCCTGCTCCGTGACGTTGAAGCAGATCATGTACGCGGAGGAAGGATTAGGAATAGCGTCCCGGATCTGCTTCTGCAGGCGAGGCCGTTCAAGGATCTTTTCGGTCAGAGAGGTCTGCGAACCATCATGGCAGGATAGAAGGGTCAGGCGTTTCCTGGCATGCTGCGCCGGAATCCCCGGCAGCAGGTGCATGTAGTAGTCGATGATAGATTCCGGGACCGTATGGCTCGTCACATAGATGATCTGGGTCCGGGGCATCCGCAGGAGCATAAGATAGCAGAGCATCCGCTCTTCGTAGTGATGAGCCCCCGAGATGTTGGCCAGCACCTCCCGATCCATGGTCAGGCTGGGAACGATCACGACCGTACGGGGAGTGTCCTGATCCGAAACCCCGCGGAACATGGAGGTCAGACGGGCCTGCAGCTGTGCGAATGCATCCGGCTCAGGGGAATGCGCTGAGACTCCTGCTCCATTCATCATCGACCCTGTGTTCCGTTTCGCAAAGAGAATGGACCTCCACCTCGCAGCGGAACGCTTGTGGTCAAGGTTTTGTTGCGCTGCGGTCCGGGCATATGGGCTGGGTGCAGATTGGCGATGACGGCGCAGGAGTGTCGGATTGGCCACAGATAAGATTGCTTTTGGCGCCCCCATGGCTCTCGACCGAACCATACCTAAATACGCATAAGCTCCGTCCGACATCAGACAGGGAGGCTGGCTGCTGTCCAGCGCAAGTTCTTGAAGACGATCAATTTCGAAGCGCTGTTCAGCGCCTCCCCCAATCCTTACGTGCTGCTGGATCTCTCCCTCAACATCGTCGGGATGAACGACGCCTATCTCTCGGTGACCATGCGCGAGCGGGAAGATCTTGTCGGGCGCAACATGTTCGAGGCCTTCCCCAGCGATCCGGACTCGCCCGGCCATCGCCAGTTGCGGAATTCTTTTGAGAAGGTGATCCGCGATAAGGCGGCCGATCATATTCCCATTATCGAATATGCTATCCCGCTGCCCAACGGCCAAGGCTTCGAGGAGCGTTTCTGGAGCGCAACCCATACGCCGCTCTTCAATCATGCGGGCGAGATGACCTTCATCCTCCAGCATACGGTCGATGTGACAGAGCTTCAGCGTTTGAGGGTACTCGCGAAAAGCTCCGGCCTGCCCACAGGAGCCTCTGCCCTGATCGAGACGGACATGTTGCGCCGTGCGCAGGCGGTGCAGGAGGCCAATCAGGCCCTGACCGAGGAGCGTCAGCACCTGCGTGGGCTCTTCGAGCAGGCTCCAGGCTTCATGGCGGCTCTCAGTGGTCCGGACCATGTTTTTACGATGGCAAACGCCGCCTATATGCGCCTGATCGGCCGTGAGAACATCATTGGGAAGAGTGTCAGGGAGGCATTGCCCGAGGTTGTCGAGCAGGGATTCCTGGATCTTCTCGACCGCGTATACCAGAGTGGACAGCCCTTCGTCGGCCGGAGCATCAGGATCGTCCTGGAATCCAGTTCCGGCGGCGCCTCCGAGGAGCGCTTTCTCGACTTCGTCTATCAGCCGATCTTCAACCCGGACGGCAAGGTGTCAGGTATCTTCGTCCAGGGCCACGACGTAACCGAGCAGAAGCGCAATGAGGAGGCCTTGCGGGAGAGCGAGGAGCGGTTCCGGGTCATTGCGAACTCCATCGACCAGATGATTTGGGCGACCCAACCGAACGGTTTCCACGACTACTACAATCAGCGCTGGTACGAATACACAGGTGTTCCCGAAGGCACGACGGACGGCGAAGGTTGGAACGGCATGTTCCACCCGGACGACCAAGACATGGCATGGAAGGTCTGGCGCCAATGTCTTGAAACAGGCGAGCCCTACCATATCGAGTACCGGCTACGGCATCGCTCGGGTGAGTATCGCTGGGTTCTCGGGCGGGCGCAGCCGCTACGTGACAGCATAGGGCGGATCGTTCGGTGGTATGGCAGCTGCACGGATATTCACGAGGTCAAGCAGGCCCAGGAGGAGACACGGCGGCTTGCGTCCATACTGGCCGACCGGGTGGCTGAGCTGGATGAAGCGAACGAGGAAATCCAGCGCTTCGCCTATATCGTAAGCCACGATCTCAGGGCGCCCCTGGTCAATGTCATGGGGTTCACGAGCGAGCTTGAGGCTGCACAGGCCGAGGTAGAGCGCTTCTATCGGCATGTTTTTGGGAAAGATCCTCAGCTGGTCACACCGGAAGCCCGAATGGCCGTTGAGACGGACCTGCCGGAGGCAATCGGGTTCATACGCTCCTCGACAGTCAAAATGGACAAGCTGATCAATGCCATCCTGAAACTCTCCCGTGAGGGGAGGCGCGTGCTGGTGCCGGAGCCACTCACCATGCGTCAGCTGCTTGAGGCCCAGAGCCGGAGCGTCGCGCATCAGCTCCAGGAGCGTGGAGCGAGACTGATCGTGGAGGCTGTCCCGAACCTCACAAGCGATCGTTTTGCCATCGAGCAGGTTTTCGGGAATCTGATCGATAATGCCGTCAAGTACCTGGATTCCAGCCGCCCTGGGCAGATCGTGATAAGGGGTAGGGACCTTGGATCGAGTGTCCAGTTCGAGATTGAGGATAACGGGCGAGGGATCGATCCCAAGGATTTCGAGCGGATTTTCGATCTGTTCCGGCGATCCGGCGTGCAGGACCAGCAGGGAGAAGGCATTGGACTTGCACATGTGCGCGCACTTGTGCGAAGGCTCGGCGGCACGATTTCAGTGTCATCACGCCTGGGTGAGGGCTCGACCTTCACTGTCGTTCTGCCAAAATACATCAGCCTGAATTCGGAAGCTGCCTAATGCCCCAGCAACAGCCTGTCACCATCATCATGGTCGAGGACGATGAGGGGCACGCCCGCCTGATCGAGAAGAACATTCGCCGGGCAGGCGTCTGCAACGAGATCCGGACCTTCGCGAGCGGGACAAGTGCTCTGGAGCACCTTTTCAGCGAAGACGTGCGCAATGCGGGCCCGTTTCTCGTGCTGCTGGACTTGAACCTGCCGGACATGAACGGCGTGGACATTCTGGTCCGGATTAAAAACGATGAGAAATTGAAGCGCGCACCAGTGGTTGTGCTCACGACCACCGATGACCAGCGCGAAATCCAGCGCTGTTACGACTTGGGCGCCAACGTCTACATCACGAAGCCGGTTGAGTATGAGTCCTTCTCGCAAGCGATACGCCAGTTGGGGCTTTTCCTGTCTGTTATCCAGGTTCCCGAGACGCTATGATCGAGGGTGATACAGTTAGCCCGCCGATCCGGCTCCTGTACATCGATGACGACCAGGGTCTCGGTCGGCTCGTCGTACGCACCCTATCACGTCACGGCTTTCACGTCAGACACGCCCTGAGCGGCGACGAAGGTCTGGATCAGCTTGCCGTAGAGCATTTCGACGTGATCGCCCTGGATCATTTCATGCCAGGCAAGGAGGGACTGGACGTCCTCACGGAGATTCACAAGCTCCCCGATCCGCCGCCCGTAATCTATGTGACCGGCGCCGATGAAGGCCGGATCGCCGTT
Source organism: Microvirga sp. (assembly GCA_020697385.1). Classification (GTDB taxonomy): domain Bacteria; phylum Pseudomonadota; class Alphaproteobacteria; order Rhizobiales; family Beijerinckiaceae; genus Microvirga. The sequence continues at coordinate 6,275 of JAJFBI010000141.1, forward strand.
GCCGCCCTCAAGGCAGGTGCTGCCGATTACGTCATCAAGGATGTGGGTGGAGTTTTCCTTGATCTCCTCCGCACGGCTGCCGAGCAGGCGCTTGCGGCCGCCCGCCTCCGACGTGAGAAGGAAGCGGCCGAGCGGGAAATGCGCGAGGCGCGGGAGCGGGCAGAGATGCTTCTTCGCGAGGTCAATCACCGTGTCGCCAACAGCTTGCAATTGGTCGCCTCGCTTGTGGCCATGCAACAGAGAGCCCTGGGAAGCGATACGGTCGCCAGGGATACTCTGACCGAAACCCAAAGTCGGATAACGGCGATATCGCAGATTCATCGCCGTCTCTATACGTCGAACGATGTGCGTTTCGTCGAGATGGACACCTATCTTCAGGGCTTGGTCGAGGAACTGGAAGGGGCCATGCGGGCCGCCGGCCGGGTGCACACGATCACAGTTCTGGCAGAGCCGCTCTCCATCCCTACCGACAAAGCCGTTTCGGTCGGCGTCATCGTGACGGAACTCGTCACCAACGCCTTCAAATATGCCTATCCTGAGGGTGCATCCGGCGATATCCGCGTAGCTCTGTCATCCTCCGGCGAGCGAGCCATTCTTGTCGTTGAGGATGACGGCATCGGCTGGAAGGGTGACGGAGAAGTGCAGGGAAGCGGCCTTGGCACGAAAATCGTGAAGGCCATGGCATCCAACTTGCAATCCGCCATCGAATTCGACCGACATCACTCGGGAACACGCGCGGTATTACCCTTTACGATCTGACAGGTACTTCCGCAGACGCTGCCTTCATAAAAAGAAACGCGCTTTCACTGCGCGTTTCTCGTCCTCTATAATGATGAAGGGTCTCGTCTCGTCAGATCAGATAGATGTGGCTGTGCTTCAGATTGATGCCGGCATCGATCTTGGCGAACT
>JAJFBI010000758.1 GCA_020697385.1 Microvirga sp.
GAAGGTGCGTGCGCAGCGCCCGGGTGGGACCGAAAAGCGGGAGCACGACGCTCGATAAAGAAGACGCGAAGGTAGCGACAGCACCCCTCTCCCACACGGGAGAGGGAGACGTGCTGGCTGGTTTCAGACCTCACCCGGTCGAACCACCCCTGCCCCTCCCCGCATGGGGGAGGGAATAGAGCGTGCGATGCGGCACCAACCATAGCGAGCCCTCGTCAAGAAACGCTCGCGCCTGCGACCAAGAATCCCTACAACGGTGCAACAGTCCCTCATCATATCCGATCCCCATGGCATCCACCGCGTCTCACGTCAGCTTTCTTCCACCCATCCTGACCTTCTGCGGGGCGGCGGTCGTGGCCGTGCCGGTGTTTCGGCTCTTGGGCCTGAGTGCTGTGCTCGGCTATCTGGCCGCCGGTGTTGCCATTGGGCCGTCGGGACTGAGCCTCGTGGAGGACCCACAAACGATCGCGACGGTGGCCGAGCTTGGTGTGGTGCTCTTGCTCTTCATCATCGGGCTCGAGCTCAAGCTGTCCCATCTCTGGGAGATGAAGCGCGACATCTTCGGGCTCGGCTTTGCCCAGTTGACCATCACGGCCATCCTGCTCGGGGCTGCCGCCATGGCCATCGGCTTCTCGCCGGAAGCCTCCTTCGTCACGGGAGTTGCCGTGGCGCTTTCGGCGACCGCCATCGCTCTCCAGATGCTGGGGGAGCGCAACGATCTGCCGACGCCCTATGGCCAGCGCTCCTTCGCCATCCTGCTGTTTCAGGACCTCTCCGTCGTTCCGCTCCTGGCCATCCTGCCCCTTCTGGCGTCGCGGGTTGGAGATCAAGGATCCCTCACGGACAGCCTTCTGGCGGTCGGCATGGCGCTCCTCGGCATCGCCGCCGTCGTGCTCATCGGCCGCTATGGGCTCAACCCCTTCTTTCGCATCCTCGCCCGCAGCGGCGCCCGCGAGGTCATGACCGCATCGGCTCTGCTTGTGGTGCTCGGCGCGGCGCTCCTCATGCAGGAGGTCGGCCTGTCCATGGCGATGGGCGCTTTCCTGGCAGGTCTTCTGCTCGCCGAGTCCAATTTCCGGCATCAGCTGGAAGCCGATATCGAACCCTTCCGCGGCATGCTGCTGGGTCTCTTCTTCATGAGCGTGGGCATGTCGATCGATCTTGCCCTCGTCCGCGAGCAGTGGGTGTTGCTCGCCCTTGCAGCCCCTGTCGTTCTTGTGGGTAAAACCCTCATCATCGCCGTCCTGTCGCGCCTGTTCGGCGCAAGCTGGCGCGATGGTCTGCGGTCGGGCACGATTCTGTGTACAGCCGGTGAATTCGCCTTCGTGCTGATCCCGGTCGCGGCAGGCCTCGGCATCATGGCTCCCGCGGAGGCACAGCCTCTCACGGCGCTCGCCGCCATCACCATGCTGCTGGGACCGCTGTTGTCGACGCTCGTCGAGAGGCTTCTCAAGAACCGTCGCGGGAATGCGGACGAGCCTGACCTGGATGGGCTGAATGTTCCCGAGGGCGAGCTTGAGAGCCGCGTTCTCGTAATCGGCTTCGGGCGGTTCGGGCAGATCGTGAACCAGGTTCTGCTGACGCAGGGCATCCAGGCAACGGTGATCGACAGCGACGTGGAGCGCATCCGCGACGCAGGACGCTTCGGGCTTCAGGTCTATTACGGCGATGGAACCCGCCTCGACGTGCTTCGCGCAGCCGGCGCCGAAAAGGCCGAGATGATCTGCGTTTGCATCGACAATCAGGATGCGATGATGAAGATCATCGAGATCATTCACGAGAACTTCCAGAATGCCCGCAGCTTCGTGCGCGCTTACGACCGCATTCATGCGATCGAGCTCATGAACCGTGACGTCGATTACCAGATCCGTGAGGTCTTCGAATCCGCCATCGTGTTCGGACGCGCCGCCCTGGAGGAACTTGGAACGGATCCTGAAATGGCCGCGCAGTCTGCCAGCGATGTCCGCAAGCGCGACATTGCCCGTCTCGTTCTGCAAAAGGAGGTTGGCGCGATGAGTGGAGCGGAACTCGTCGTGGGCTCCAAGATTACCCCCGAGCCACTCACGGCTCCCGCCCCAAGATTACCCCCGAGCCACTCACGGCTCCCGCCGGCAAGGCGAGAGCGCTCAGCCCCGAGACACGCGACATCCTCGGCGAAGGGGTCATCTGATGGACGCAAGTCCTTCGACGGAAGAACTGGGCCGCAAGGCCGACACGCCGCGCTTCGTTGCTGGCTCCACCATGCGTCACGTGCTCGTCATGACGGGAACGAGCGCGGCCGGGCTTGTCGCGATCTTCATCGTCGATCTTGTGTCGCTCCTCTACATCTCGTGGCTCAACGATCCGAGCATGACGGCCGGCGTCGGCCTCGCCACCGTCGTGATGTTCTTCACGATCTCGATCAATGTGGGCCTGATGATCCCCATCGGGGCGCTCGTCTCTCGTGCGCTCGGCGCGCGCCGGCCCGATGATGCGACGACGTTGCCTTAAGCTTTCTCTGGATCGCTCTGCCGTCCAACGCTGTGATGGCGCTCAGCATGGGACTGTCCACGGTGTTACGCGCCGTGGGCGACGCCAAACGGGCCATGTACGCCACATTGTCGATCGCGGTCGTGACAGTGGTTCTCGATCCGATTCTGATCTTTGGTCTCGACATGGGGTCGGACGGTGCAGCGATGACGATCAACATCGCGCGGTTCGTGACAGCCTATGTGAGCTTCCGGTATGTGACACGCATCCACAATCTGCTGGCCATCCCCACCTGGAAGGGATTGCTGCACGATGCGCGACCGTTCCTAGCCATTGCGATTCCCGCCATCCTGACCAACATCGCCGCTCCGGCGGCAAACGCCTTCTTCACAGGCGTCGTCGCCCGGTTTGGGGACGAGATCATCGCGGCCTCCGCCATCATCGATCGGGTCACGCCGGTG
>JAJFBI010000759.1 GCA_020697385.1 Microvirga sp.
GGCGCCGGCTTACGACCCGGCAGCCGTCAGGCCCGGCATCGTGCATCTCGGCCTCGGCGGCTTTCATCGCGCCCATATGGCGCGTTACACCCACGAGCTCATGGAGCTCGATCCAGCGGCGCTGCGCTGGGGAATCGTCGGCGTCGGACTGCTGCCGGCGGACCGGCGCATGATCGACAGCCTTGGACCGCAGGATGGGCTCTATACCCTGATCGAACGTGAAGGCGCAGACGAGACGGTGCGCGTGATCGGGTCGCTCGCTGGCCTCATCTTCGCCGGGGAGTCGACGACCGAGCTGTTCGCCGCGCTCGACGATCCGGCGGTGCGGATCTTGAGCCTGACGGTGACCGAGAGCGGCTACTGCCTCGACCCGGCGACGAAGCGCCTGAACCGGTCCAATGAGCTGGTGAGAGCCGACTGCGCGATGCCCCGGCGACCACGTAGCGCTATCGGCGTAATCGCCGAGGCGTTAAGGCGCCGACAGCTTGCGGGGGCGGAGCCGTTCACGGTGCTGAGCTGCGACAACATCCAGAGCAATGGCGCCGTGCTCCGTGGCGCCGTTATCGACCTTGTAGCCCTCCAGGACGACACGACCGGGCTTGCGAATTGGATTGCCGATACGGCGAGCTTCCCGAGCACCATGGTGGACCGCATCACGCCGGTCACGACAGCAGCCGACATCGAGGGCCTTGCCGGCCGGCATGGTCTTGCGGACCGTTGGCCGGTCGTCTGCGAGACCTTCACGCAATGGGTGATCGAGGACCGTTTCCCGACCGGGCGGCCGGCCTGGGAGAGGGTCGGCGCGCAGTTCGTCGACGACGTCGAGCCTTACGAGTTCATGAAGCTGCGGCTTCTCAACGCGAGCCATCTCACCGTCTCGGGCCTCGGCCGCCTTGCCGGCTATGTCACGATCGCCGAAACGATGGCGGACCGGCGGATTGCCGCCATCATGCGCGCCCTGATGGAACGCGAGACCGGTCCGACCTTACCGCCGGTGCGGGGCATCGACCTTGCCGCCTACAAGCACACCCTGCTCGAGCGGTTCGCCAATCCGGCGATCCGGGACACCGTGGATCGGGTCAATGCCGATGCGCCCCTCAATGTCCTCCTCGACCCCATCCGAAGCCGCTTGGCGGCGGGGCAGGATCTCGACTTCCTCGCCTTGGCGCTCGCCGCATGGCTGCGGCGGGTTCGCGGCGAAGACGAGCGCGGCGCGCCGATCGCTATACGCCATCCGCAGGCGGAGCTTCTTCGCGCCCAGGCGATCGAGGGGCGAAGCGATCCGGGGCCGCTGCTTGGCATCCGGTCGCTGTTCGGCGAGCTCGGCACCGATGCGCGCCTCGTCGAGCCGGTCCGTCATTGGCTTACCAGCCTCTACGAGTCGGGCATCGAGCGCACGCTCGACGAAGCAGCGCGGCGGGCGTCGCCCTGATGTTCCTTGGCATCGATCTCGGCACCTCCGCCGTGAAGGCGGTCCTCGTCGACGACCGGGAACGGATCGTCGGCAGCGCCGCCGTCGCGCTCACGGTGGAGCGCCCGCGGCCGGGTTGGAGCGAACAGAACCCACAGGATTGGTGGGACGCGACCCTTGACGCGGTCGACACGATCGCCTCCCGCCACCCGGTTCAGGTCTCGGCCGTCGCGGGGATCGGGCTTTCCGGGCAGATGCATGGCGCCGTGCTGCTCGACCGGAACGCAAAGGTCCTGCGGCCGTGCATTCTCTGGAACGACAGTCGGGCGGCCGACGAATGCGGCCTTCTCGAGCGAGCGCTCCCCGAGCTTGGCGCCATCGCGGGCAACCGCGCCATGCCAGGTTTCACCGCTCCGAAAGTATTTTGGGTTCGCCGGAACGAACCGGATATCTTCGCCCGGACCGCAACGGTGCTGCTTCCCAAGGCATGGCTTCGTCTTGGTCTGACGGGGGAAGCCATTGAAGACATGTCGGACGCGTCCGGGACGCTCTGGCTCGACGTCGGGGCACGGACCTGGTCCGAAGCGGCGCTCGCGGCGACAGGCCTTTCGCTCGCGTCCGTGCCGCGGCTCGTCGCCGGCAGCGAGCCTGCCGGGCGACTTCCTCTCGGCGCCATTCGCCCGGGAAGTGCCTTCGTGTCGGTTGGCACCTCAGGCGTGGTCTGGGCGACGACGGATGGCTTCCGTCCCTATCCGAGGGGTGCGGTCCACGCGTTCTGCCACGCGTTGCCCGAGGTCTGGCATCAGATGGGCGTGACGCTCTCCGCCGCCGCCTCGCTCGCCTGGTGGGCGAGGATCACCGGGGTAGGCGAGGCCGAGCTCCTGTCCGAGCTCGACGGCAGGATCACCGGCCCGAGCGAGGCGACGTTCTTGCCCTATCTGTCCGGCGAGCGGACCCCGCACAACGACGGGACAATGCGCGGGGTGTTTGCCGGTTTGTCGCATGCTGCGAGCCGCGCTACCCTAACGCAGGCAGTCATTGAGGGCGTGGCTTTCTCCATCCGCGACTGCGTGCAAGCGTTGGCCGCATCTGGAACGCATATTACGACTGCGAACGTGATCGGCGGAGGCGCCCGCTCTCGAACGTGGGTTGTCATCCTCAGCTCAGTGCTGACGATTCCCTTGAATCGTGTGGCAGAGGCCGAGCACGGCGGGGCGATTGGCGCGGGACGGCTAGCCCGCTTAGCGGTGACAGGCGAGAGTCCAGACATTGTGTGCCGTGCTCCGCCAATCATTGAGACCGTCGTACCAGATCCCGCACTAGTCAAAGCCTACAGGAGCCGGTTTTCCCGATATCTCGAACTTTCCTCAGCGGCTCGTCAGCCGTAATCTGCTTCGGGCCAAGCAGCTCAAGCGTGGGAACCTCCGCCGGACCATCGGCCCCTCGTTCGGGGTTTCGGTGGCGCGCGATTGTTGTCGAACTCTCTATGATCATTGCCGGCGCGCCTGGGCCAATGTACGCCTGGCACGGAGCCGATCAGGTGACGAAAGTCCGTTTTCTCGACTTCTGGCGAGCCGCTTCCGTGAGGACCTGTGCTTGGCGGCTGCGGAGGCCATCGAGACGCGGCATCCTATCCCCGTTGCCGAGCCTTTTCAGTCGCCGGAGGCCCAGACCCGGCCCACCGAGAGTGTTCGCGGTAGCAGATAAGGGGTGTGATCGCATGCCCACAAATGTTGTCGCGGTTACACGAAGTAATGCGGGCGGCTGAGTCAGCACGGGCTCTTAGTAGCCGCGAGCCTCTTCTGGCGGCCGTACACAGTGACGGGGTGGGATAAACATCGAGGCGCAAAATCAGTCAGGGTCGCGAGCTTCTGGGTTCGTTTTCCTTCCGAGTACCGTAGGAGCGGATCACGAACCAAAGCTTCAGGGCCCGGAAGCGCCTGCCGAGTGGAAGCGACCACTCGCTGTAATCGACAAAGCCCTCCTTTCCGAGCGTCCTGAGGAAAGGCGGACGGATCCCGAGCGTGTCGGTGAGCGCGCTCGGGTCT
>JAJFBI010000142.1 GCA_020697385.1 Microvirga sp.
AGCACCAGCGAACCGGCGAGATACCAGATCCCAACCAGATAAAGCAGCGCGAACGGCAGATCGAGCATGGCCTGCAGGGCCGGCCCCGACCAAGCCTCACGCTGCGTACCGATGGCGGAAAGACGCTCTGCGTAATAACCGTTCCCATTGGCTTCCAGGGCCGAAAGGGGTGCCTGGAGCAGGCACTGCATGGCCTGACGATGCGCCTGCGCCTCGGAGGTTGCCGCCATTCGAGCGAGAAGCCTGCCGCGCACATGCCGAAGCAGCGCCTCCAGCAGAATGGCCAGCGCCACCGTGATGGCGAGAACGACCAGGGTGCCGGTTGCCTTGTTCGGCAGAATCCGGTCATAGACCTGAAGCAGAGCTGCGGGCAGCGCCAGAGCCAGCAGCGTGATCAGCAGCGTCGCCTCGAGCACCGGCATGAAAAAGGCGATGCCGAACCGGCCGAGCAGCGCCCTGAAAGGACGCGTCAGCCATGGGCCCGAGGATGCCGCCAAGGCCTCGGATGCGGCAGCAGACCTGTTCATAGCACTACCTTTGACCATTCGGCCGTGAGGATGCAGAAGCTTAGGATTTTTGGGGGAGCATACCGGGCTTTCACCGGTATGGCGGGGCGGCATCATGCCTTTGGACGCGCATCGCTTAAGGTGCGCCGGCCAACCCGCCATGGATATGGCTTATCGCTAGGTTGAACTTTCACAAGACTGCCTGGAAAGTCAATAAATGCAGGCTCTCAGCTTCAACTACCCTTAGGTAAAGTTAATGAAACGTGTGTGCATCCTTGAGCAGATCTCATGTAATACTATCATGAACATGATCCGCTCACCGCCGGATGCAAGCTCGCTTCTTCAGGGATGAAGGTGGGCGCGATCCTTGTAGCATGACCTGTCAATCTGGAATAATCCTTCGTGAGGCGCAGGCGCGGTGAACCCACTTCCTTTTTGAGGATCTGTCTTGGACTGGGACAAAATCAGATTGTTCTACGAGGTGGTCGATGCCGGGAACTTCACCCGAGCCGGCGAGAAACTCGGGGTCAACCAATCATCGGTGAGCCGCCAGATCAGCGCCCTCGAGCACGACCTGAAAATCCCGCTCTTCCATCGCCATCCCCGGGGCCTCATCCTGACCGAACATGGGGAGGTGCTGTTCCGCGCCGCGCAGGACATCCGCCAGCGTCTGGAGGAGACACGTCAACGTCTCACGGAAACCAGCGAACGGCCGGCGGGCGACCTCAGGGTCACCGCGACGGTCGGCATCGGAGGGATCTGGCTGGCGCAACGCATCAAGGAATTTCTCGACCTCTATCCGGAGGTGCGCATCCAACTGATCCTGACGAACGAAGAGCTGGATCTCGCCATGCGCGAAGCCGACATCGCCATCCGGTTGCGTCTGCCGGCACAGCCGGATCTGATCCAGCGCCGCCTCTTCACGATTCAGTATCACGCCTATGCAGCCAATTCCTATCTTGAGCGCCTCGGAGAGCCTGAGCGGATCGAGGATCTCGACGATCACTCCATCCTCTCCCTGGGAGGTGACCAACCGGCTTTTATTCTGGATCTGCATCGGCTGAGCCAACTGGGACGCGATCCGAAGGATCCACGCCCGAGCCGTCTCGTGGTGAACGACAGCCTAGCCCTGCGCAAGGCTATCGAAAACGGAGCCGGGATCGGCATGGCGCCGGATTATGCCATGAGCAACAACCCAAAGGTGAAGCAGGTTCTTCGCGACGTGCAGATGCCTGTTCTCGACAGCTATCTCGTCTACCCGGAAGAACTGCGCTCCGTCGCACGGGTTCAGGTGTTTCGCGACTTCCTCGTCGCGAAGGCGCAGCGGTGGGGTTTCTAATACGGCAATTCTTTTGGATTAGATTCGACGGGAAGGCTTGAGAGAGGCCAAACCGAAGCGCAATCTCATTTTCTCCACGATTTGCAGGCTATTGAATTCCTTGAAATCTCTTTCTCAAGTATGAAGCGGATCCGCCCCATGCCGTGGCCCTTTCTTGCCGTTCTCGCCATCGCCCTTGGGCTGCCCTTCCTGATCCTGCTGGCGATCGTCTCTTCTGCGTCGGGCGTCAGCGCGAGCGTTCTCACAAGCGCGCTCGGGCTTGTGATCATGTCGATTTTTCTGATGCTGGTTGTCTATGAGATCAAGCGGATCGCCGATCTGCCGCCGGACGCCCACTGATCATCGGCACTCACTGGCCCGGGCAAGTTCAAGTGGCGCGCTTGCTTGAGATTCCCATCCCTGAGGAGGGATCTCAAGCAAGTTGAGTCGAAATCAGATTGTCAGGCTGCGGCCCTGGACCGCCCAGGATGCTCTTCAGCCGTGGCGCGCTGGAGCGCAAGCAGAAGAACGCCGATATCGTCGTCGAGGAGACTGATGGCATTGCGCGCATATTCGCGGAACTCGTCCCGGACCAACTCCGCCTCGCCATCCCATGAGAAGTCTTCGTGCTCGGCTTCAAAAAACGCACGAGCCACCAATTCCACTTGGTAATCCATCTTTGCCCCACCGCATCGTTTCGATGTTTGTTTTCAGTTCAAGCCTGGGGCGTCAGTACGCGTTAACTGGAGATTTTTATCCGGCGCACCATCAGGGTGCTGTCAGGCTTAGCGCCGGTGCAGACTGATCCGCAACTCGCCACTTGGGCTACCTCCAAAGAGGTAGAGCACGCAGGGGACCCTGCGTGCCTCATCCCGAACGGGACCATACCCGGAAGTCTTAGACTCTTGAAGGAAATCCTACTCGCCTGGAATCAGGTCCTTGCTCTCCTGGGCCGAGGCAAAGTGACCGGCTGCCCACATGGCTGCCTGGGTTCTGTTGACGGCCTTCACCTTGCGAAGGATAGCCTTGATATGAACCTTGACGGTCGCTTCCGCCACTCCGAGTTCACGGGCGATCAGCTTGTTCGAGGATCCTTGAGTCAGGCAGCGCAAAATCTGTGCTTCACGCTCCGATAGCTTATTCATGAGAATGGCCGGGTCATTGGCAGGCATGAGGGCAACCGGCTGACCGAGACCGCTCGTTAGGCCATTCTGAAGCTGGTCGAGGAGGCTCATCCCGATTGAACCGGGAATGAAGGTTTCACCGAGCATCACAAGCTCGAGCGCCTTGACGATGGCATGGCGATCCATGGTCGTCGTGCAGAGCCCGTCCAAGCCCTCCTTGCAGATTTTAGCGACCTCCTGCGGATCCATGGTGTCCGTAAGAGCCACAATCCGTGCATGAGGATACTGGCCCTTCAGGTCCTTGACGATCTGGACATAGTCCGAAGTGGAGCGTCCGTCGCAGATGAGGAAGAGTACCGGCAACCCTTCCGGAAATGTGGACAGGCTCGACAGGTCGCCGGTCTGCTCCGCGATGTCGAAGCGCGTACCCGAAAGGATATGGCTGATGCCCGTCCGAAGAAGGATGTTCTGGCAGATGACAACCGTCGTGATGTTCTGGAAAGGATCCTGAGCGATGGGAAGGATTTGCTCTTTGTAGACAACGTTATGGCCCATGCTGGCTCTAGCCCCTTGGTCTAGTTCATTAAAGTCGAGGGTCATGGCGCCGCCTATCCAAAATACGCAGGCTAGAACAAAGGGGCGGGTACCATGTCCGAAATTCCGATCCGAACGGATCAGGCGTGGCGATAACGGTGCCTAGAAGATTTAGTTCCTCTTCCTTAGCGTCACCTAAGAGGTACTCCGCCCTTCCAGAGTGTTCTTTTATACTGTCCCAATTCGAGCGATGCATTGGCATGTGAAGCTTGGCCCTGATGACCATAATATACTTAGACTTGATTTCGAATTGACGCTGCATGCCTGTAATTTTGCGCCTGATTTGATGATGGACGGCTAAGCAGCCGGATGATTTGATCTTCCGGAACAGCCTTTGAAAACAGGAAGCCCTGCATTTCATTGCAGCCCGCCGTATCCAGGAAATTCCGCTGGGTTTCCGTCTCGACGCCTTCCGCCGTCACCGTGACCGACATGGCATGCCCGAGGGCCACGATGGCCTTGATGACGGTGGCGGCCCTGCCCCCCTCTCCCAGGCTTTGGGTAAAGGAACGGTCGATCTTGATCTTGTCGACTTCGAAGCGGTGAAGATAGCCCAGGCTTGAATAGCCGGTGCCGAAATCGTCCAGGGCAATGCGGAAGCCCGCTTCCCGCAATGTCCGAAGCACATCGGTCGCCCTCCCATCCTCTTCGAGGAGGACGCCTTCCGTGACCTCAAGCTCAATACGCTGAGGATGCCCGCCGCATTCGCGGACGATGGCAATGACACGGGCGGCAAATTCAGGTGACCTGAATTGAACAGGCGAGAGATTGACGGAGACGAACAGATCGGGCCAGCGTCGCGAGGCCGTGCAGGCCTGGCGCAGTATCCATTCTCCAAGCGGAACGATCAGGCCGGTCTGCTCCGCTACGGGGATGAACTGGCAGGGCTGGATATAACCGCGTGACGGGTGGCGCCAGCGGGCAAGGGCCTCCACGCCGACGACCATGCCGCTTTGAGACATCTGTGGCTGGTAGGCGACCTCGAGCCCCTCCTCTGTGGCCAGCGCCGCACGGAGGTCATCTTCGATGATCCTGGAGACGTTGATGGTTTCGTCCATCTCCGGCGTAAAAAGGCGATAGCAGTTCCGTCCCTCACCCTTCGCTCGGTAAAGCGCGATGTCGGCCTTGCGCAGGAGTTCGATCCGATCCAGCCCCGCCCCAGGGGCTAGCACAAGCCCGATGCTGACGCCGACGAAGACTTGGTTGCCGAGAACATCATAGGGCTGCATGGCTGCCGCAAGAATACGCTCGCACAAAGCCTGCGGCGCATCGGTTCCAGACTTGAAGGTCTGTACGATGGCGAATTCGTCTCCACCCAGCCGGGTGATGGTGATCTCGCCGTCAACAAGCGCTGCGAGGCGGACCGCAAATTCCTGAATGAGAGTGTCGCCCGCATGGTGGCCGAGAGTGTCGTTCACATGCTTGAAGCGATCCAGGTCGAGCATCATCACGGCAACCTGCTCACCGTCCTGCATCCGGGCAATCGCATGAGTGACCCGATCTTCGAACAGAGCGCGATTGGGCAGGCCTGTCAGCACATCATGGAACGCAAGGTGGTGGGCCGTCGCCTCGCTCGCCTTCAGTTCAAGAACCGTTCTCTCCAGTGCCGCCGTGGACTGCCTCAAACGCCGAACCAAAGTGCCGAGCAGGAGGAGGATCATGGCAGCAGCAACTGCCATCACAGGACCGACCGAGTGGAGAAAGCGGTCACCCGGCAAATCAGGGTTCCAGATGAAGTACCCGATGAGATGGCCTACATCGGATTTCACCGGCACTGAGACCTCACCCAGTTGGGGGGTGTCGGTGCTGGAGAAGCGCAGACCATCGATGAGGTTTCGCTCCGACATCTGTGCGATGAAGCTCCCGTCAAGGAAGCGGATGCTGAGCAAAAGAAACTCTCTTCCATGGGGATAAGGCACATCCTCGGACTCAGGGATGATCTTCATGACGCTGACAGCCGCCGGCCGGCCATTGAGCTCGAGCAGGTGAGCATCATGAACGGCCTGACCGGTTTTCAGATAGGATGCTGTCGCAAGTTCCGCCACGTGGGACCGGTGAAGGGCTTCCGGAGCCCCCCTGATCCCTGCCACAAGATCGCTGACGCTTGCTCTTACCCTCTCGTATTCCTGCGCCGGCACGCGGTTGGGTCCAACGGTCGCAACGAGCGGCTCGTTGCGCTCATCCAGGATATAGATTTCATCCTGTCCGAAGATTTTGTTGAGCCAGATTCCGAAATTGGCATCGACCCATTTGAGATCGAGGGAGCGCTTGTTGAGCTCCACAACGGCATCATCCCAGACGGCGACCATTTCCTGCTGCTGGGCGAGTTCCTGGACTGCAGCCCTGATGCTGGCTTCCGTTGTCCGGAGCTGACGTTCGGCGGAGATGTCATTGCTCCTGTCGACAGCCCAGAGGATCGCCCCCGCCCCCATCGACAGGGTCGCAAAGGCCACCAGAACAACAGGCAGCAGAACGCCGCGAAGAAAGGGCCATTCTGCGCGGTTGAACGACAGAAGAATACTCACCATGGCCGCACCGGAACGCCTCCGGACCTCAACCGAACAGCGGCACGCCGAACGATCGACCTCGGGCAATTGATTTTGGGGAACGAACCTGCCGGACTCTCACCGGCGTGACAGGAGGGCATCATGCCTTTGAGCAGCGCATGGATTCTGGCGCGCACTCAACCTGCCACAGGGGCTGTTTTAACGATGATAGTTCCTACAATCGACATCAAGAATCAATGAAAGAATTCATCCGAATAGATGCTTCGTTATTTAAAGTTAATCATTCATTTTGAATGAAGATTACGTAGGGTAAATTGCAGCATTGTTCACCGATCGAAGAGCGGAATGTTAACGGGTTAACCAGGTTCTCGGACCTGAGAAATCATTCCGGCTGCGCATGATCTTCCAAGGCCTGGATCAACTCCAGACACTTCTCGGCTACAACGGCTGAGACCTTGGGATCCCCATGGTGATGGCGCATGGCGACCGCGTTGGCCTGCTCAAACAGATCGGTAAGGTTGCCGGAGATGAAGGGGCGTGAACTCGGAAAATCGAAGGCCCTGCTCTCGGAGCGGGATTTGGGTTTTGAAGGACGCTTCGGTTCGAAAAGGCTCAACACCTCGCAACGGTCGGCAATCCTCTTGAGATCCTTGAAGGCGATGATCTCTGCCATGTCCTACTCCTACGCAACGCAACCCGTAGTCTTAACGCTTTTTCCCGCGCAAAGGTCATGCGCCACCACCTGAAATTATCGGGTTAACGACAGCCATTCCACTTCATAATTACAGGGGTCAGTCTCCTTGCCCTACTCTTCCGAGGTAGCGGACGGCGTTGCATTCCGAAACATGTCGCGAGGTAGCAAAACGCCTCGAGGGCAGTGTCTGGGCTTTGGGAGCCTGCCGGATCAGCGCTCCCAGGAATGGCGTGGCCCAGTGGTCTGCCTTGCTCCGTCGATGCTCAAGGCTCCTGGACCGATGAAGACGAGCAGGAGAAACACGAAGCAGAACAGGATGGACGCATCCCCGCCGTTCAGGACCGGATAGACGCTCTGCGGAGCGTGGAACATCCAGTACGCCACGGCCATCTCGCCTGCGAGCACGAAGGCAACGGGTC
>JAJFBI010000143.1 GCA_020697385.1 Microvirga sp.
ACATCGCGCTCGCGAAGGAATTCGGCCTGGATCCGGCCCAGATGGCGCTGGCCTTCGTCAATTCCCGCCCCTTCCTCACGTCCAACATCATCGGCGCCACCTCGATGGAGCAGCTGAAGACGGACATTGCTTCGATCGACGTGACGATCACGCCGGAGCTGGAGAAACGCATCGACGCGATCCACGTCGAGCACTGCAATCCTTGTCCGTAACAATGCCAGCGTCATCCCGGATCGACTTACGCCGTCCGGGATGACGCTTTATGGTCCGGAACAAACCCGGCCACCAATCGTCTGAGTTGGCATCAGCAAGCCCTGGGAGGTGCCGCATGCCACGCCTGTTCACCGGCATCGAGATCCCGGCCGAGATCGCCCTGGCGCTGTCGGGCTTTCGCGGTGGGCTTCCCGGTGCGCGCTGGGTCGAGCCTGAGAACTACCACATCACCCTGCGCTTCATCGGCGACATCGACGAGCGCATGGCCGATGACGTGTGCTCCGTTCTCGGCGAGAGGCGCCAGCGCGCCCCGCTCACCCTCACCATCGACGGGCTGGACAGCTTCGGCGGGGGAAAGCCCCGGGCGGTCTTCGCCCGCACCTCCGGCAATGGCGAATTGAACGAGCTGCATGCGGAGCAGGAGCGTCTCCTGCGCCAGGTGGGTCTGGCACCTGAGACCCGCAAGTTCACGCCGCACATCACCCTGGCGCGCCTGAAGCAGGTGTCCCCGGTCGATGTTGCGCATTACATTGCGACCCACGGGCATTTTCCGAAGCTCACCTTTTCGGCGCACCGCTTCGTGCTCTATTCGTCACGCGCCTCGGTGGGCGGCGGTCCTTATGTGATCGAAGCAGCTTACCCCTTGAGCTAAGGCTCGACGCTCTTAAGCAGGACTGTTACAGCCACGGTCATGGCTTCGCTCATCTTTCTCACCCATCCCGAAGTGGTCATCGACCCGCACCAGACCATTACCGAATGGCCCCTGAACCCCATCGGGCGCGCCCGCATGGAGCGGTTCGTGGATCTGCTCGCCGACCGTAACATCACGTCCGTTTATGCGAGCACCGAACGGAAAGCGCGGGACGGGGCCGCCATCGTGGCGGAGCGGCTCGGACTGTCCTACGAGGCGCATGAGGATCTCGGCGAGAACGACCGCTCGTCGACAGGCTTTATCGCGCCACCCGAATTCTGGGAGGTGGTGCGCGGATTCTTCGGCCGGCCGCATGAGAGCATCCGCGGCTGGGAGCGCGCCATCGACGCGCAGACGCGCATCGTGAACGCCGTGAGCCGGATCCTGCGCGAAGACGAGACCTCCGGCGACATGGTACTCGTGTCCCACGGCGCCGTCGGCTGCCTGCTTACGGCTCACCTCCAGAAGGTGGAGATTGGGCAGGAAAGCCGCCCGCAGCACCCCGGCGGTGGCTGCTTCATCGTCATCGACCGCGAGTCATTCGCGCTGACGCAGGACTGGCGTGCCATCGAGGATGGGTTCGGGGACTAGCGTTTACTTAGCCACTGTCATTCCGGGGCCGCGCAGCGGAGCCCGGAATCCATAACCGCTGATGGCGCAAGATAGAACGCAGCTATAGCGGTCGCATTCTTTGCTTATTTCGTCGTGTTTATGGATTCCGGGCTCTCGCTACGCTCGCCCCGGAATGACAGCGGATCCGATTGAACTTGCATCCTGCCCGCTCTGCGACTAGCCCCTCGCTAACAAGCCGCAGGACCGAAACGCCTCCATGATCAGCAACCGCATCGCGCAACTGGCGCCGGGCATTGCCCTTTGCGCATTGATTGCGCTTGCCGCCATGGGACTTCAGCGGCTCGAAGAGCATTGGACCGGCCGCGCTTGGCTCGAAGCCCTCGTCATCGCAATCCTGCTCGGAACCCTCCTGCGCACCCTGTGGAGCCCCGACCGGCGCTGGGCTCCCGGCATCGGGTTTTCCGCCAAGACCTTGCTCGAAATCGCCGTGATGCTGCTCGGCGCCTCGATCAGCTTTCAGGCCGTGCTCGATGCGGGTCTCTCCCTCATCCTCGGCATCGCCGTCTTGGTGGCCTTGGCGCTCGGCGCAAGCTTCGCCCTCGGGCGGATGCTCGGGCTGCCGAAGCGCATGGCCATACTCGTCGCCTGTGGCAACGCGATCTGCGGCAACTCGGCGATCGCGGCGGTTGCGCCCGTAATCGGCGCCAAGCCCGCGGATGTGGCCTCATCCATCGCGTTTACGGCCATTCTCGGCGTGATCGTCGTGCTCACCCTGCCCTTGCTGATGCCGCTCATCGGCCTGTCGATGACGCAATACGGCGTGCTGGCGGGGCTGACCGTCTATGCGGTACCCCAGGTGCTGGCCGCCACGGTGCCGGCCGGTCTCGTGAGCACGCAGATCGGCACCCTCGTGAAGCTCGTGCGCGTGCTGATGCTGGGGCCGGTGGTGATCGCGTTGTCGGTCCTCGTCGGACGGCAGGCAGCAGGACCGAAGCCGAGCCTCGCCTTTGGCCGGCTCGTGCCCTGGTTCATCATCGGCTTCTTAGGCCTCGCGCTGCTGCGCTCCCTTGGCGCCATTCCCGAAGCGCTCCTGCAGGTCGTGATGCCCGCCACCACATTTCTCACGGTGATCTCGATGGCGGCGCTGGGCCTCGGTGTGGACCTCAAGATGCTGGCCAAGGTCGGCGGGCGAGTGACGCTGGCCGTGACGCTCTCGCTTCTCGTGCTGATCGCGATCAGCCTGGGGCTCATCCGGCTGCTCGCGATTCCTTGAGCCCCTTGAAACCGCACGCTGCCGCTTCATCACTAAGAGACATCTTTTCTCAAGGTGAAACCCGGTCATGCCCCGACTATCAGACTCCGAGCGCCAGGAACTTCTGCCCGCCCTCGACGGCTGGGCGATGGTCGAAGGCCGCGATGCGATCACCAAGCGCTTCGTTTTCGACGATTTCAGCCAGGCCTTCGGCTGGATGACCCGCGTGGCGCTCGCGGCCGAGGCCATGAACCACCACCCCGAATGGTCGAACACCTACAACCGGGTCGAGGTCACGCTGGCGACCCACGATGCCAAGGGTCTCACCCGCCGCGACGTCGAACTGGCGCAGCGCATGGACCAGATGGCCGCCGGATTGACGAAGAGGTAGGTCATGGCCGAGCACCACATTCGGATGGGCGGCTGCGCCTGCGGTCAGCTGACGTTCAAGACCATGGGCGAGCCAAAGCGCGTGGGCCTGTGCCATTGCATGACCTGCCGCAAGATCAGCGGCGCGGCCTTCAACGCCTTCGTGATCTACCCTGCCCATCAGGTGACGATTATCGGCGACGTAAAGACTTGGTCGGCGACACCGGAATCCGAGCGCTGTTTCTGCCCGGTCTGCGGCTCGCAGGTGTTCCACCGGGGTGCGGGCGACGAGATCGAGATCAAGCTCGGCGCGTTCGACGAGCCCAACCTCTTCACGCCGACCTATGAGGCTTGGACCAAGCGTCGCGAAGCCTGGCTCTGCACCCCGGATCTCAAGCGCTTTCCCGAAAACCGGGGTGAGGTGCCTTGAAGGCTGTTACTTCGGCTGCATGCGCAGGGCGCCGTCGAGGCGGATGCCTTCGCCGTTGAGCATGTCGTTCTCGATGATGGCCTTGACGAGGTTGGCGTATTCCTCAGGCCGCCCGAGACGGGACGGGAACGGCACGTTGGCTTCCAGCGCCTTGCGGTAATCCTCCGCGATGCCCTCGAACAGCGGCGTGTGGAACAGACCCGGCATGATGGTCATCACGCGGATGCCGAAGCCCGACAGATCGCGAGCCACGGGGAGCGTCAGGCCCAGTACGCCGCCCTTGGAGGCAGCATAGGCCGCCTGCCCGATCTGCCCGTCCTGGGCCGCCACGGACGAAGTATTGACGATGACGCCACGTCCGCCGTCGGGCGTCACGGGATCGAGACCTGCCATGGCGGCGGCGCATTTCGAGATCATCGCGTAGGTGCCGATGAGGTTGATCTCCACCGCCCGGCGGAAGCTCGCGAGATCGTGCGGGATCAACTCGCCGGTCTCGCGCTTCTTTGACACCGTGCGCTTGCCCGGCGCGATGCCGGCGCAGTTGACGAGAACGCGCTCGATGCCGTTCGCCGCCCGCGCTTCGGCGAGCGCCGAATCGATGGAGGCCTCGTCGGTCACGTCGGCCTGGCAGAAGACCGCGCCGATGTCGCGGGCAACTTCGCCGCCGCGTTCCGCGTTCATATCGAGAATGGCCACCTTCGCGCCGTTGGCCGCGAGCATGCGGGCCGTGGCCTCGCCGAGGCCCGAAGCGCCTCCGGTGACGACGGCTGCCATCAATTTGTCGAGCTTCATCGCTTTTCTCCCTCTGTCGAAGCACGTCTTACGGTATCTTCGACGCAACGGGAACGCAGACCATGGAAGGAACGGACCGGATGAGCGAACCCTTCGTGAAGCCTTTCACCAAGGCCGAGATGGAGGCCATGCGCGAGGCGACCCGCGACGAGGCGGGCTTCAAGCGCCGCTTCTGGGAGAAGTTCAAGCGCGTGGCCGGTAGGATCCCCTTCGCGGAGGATCTCGTTGCCGCCTATTTCTGCGCCACCGACCCTTCGACGCCGAGCCGCGTGAAGCTGATTCTCATCGGAGCCATCGCCTATTTCGTGTTCCCGACCGATGCGATCGCCGATCTTCTGCCCCTCATCGGCTTTGCCGACGACGCGGCCGTGCTCGCTGCCGCCATCACCCAGGTGGCCGGTTCGATTACGGAGGAGCACAAAGAAAAAGCCAGGAAAACACTAGCGGACGTTTCAGCTTAAGCTTGACGCCAGTTGCGTCAGGTTCATGCAAACAAAGAATATATACTTATTGCAATGTTATTTCTTGTCGCTATAAGTGACTCCGTTAGCAGCAAAGTGATTTCAACTCCTCCGAATTTTTAAAAACGAACAAGCTTTGAAGGATACTAAATGGGTCGCCTCGGCGACCCTTTTTATTGGGCTAAGGTTCAGCCGGAACCGGCATCCTTCAAGCAACCGCCGCGTTTCGACGCATCGCCAATTGCCCGGCGCCGCCTTAACGGAGGTGGTGAAAAGTTCTTAACCATCGGCTTGTATCGTCCCGCCCATGACTCCTGCATCTTTCCAGCGCGGCATCGCCGCGGGCATCCTTTCCGCCCTCGTCGCCATCGGAACCGGACCTGCAGCCCTGGCTCAGGCCCAGCGTTCGACCCCAGCCAAGCCGGCCGCAAAGCCGACTTCTGCGGCTAAGCCTTCCGCCGCCAAGACCACACCGGCCAAGACCACACCAGCCAAGCCCGCAGCGGCCGCCGCCAGCGCGGCCAAGCCTGCCCGGGCCGCGAGCCCCGGTGGCTCGCTCGTGACGTCCTATGGCGACTGGGAGGTCTACATGGCCCAGAGCGGGCGCTCGAAGATCTGCTATGCGCTGAGCCGCCCGAAGGACTGGACGCCCAAGAACGTCAGCCGCGATCCGGCCTACCTCTTCGTCTCCTTCCGCCCCGCGGAGAACGTGAGGAACGAGGTGGCGTTCGAGTTCGGCTTCACGGCCAAGGAGAACGGTCCTGCGGAGGTCTCCGTCGGCAACACGTCCTATGCTCTCCTGGCCAAGGCCACCAATGCCTGGCTGAAGAACCCGGCCGAGGAAGGCCAGGCCATCGCCACCATGGCGAAGAGCGGCACCATGACGGTGAAGTCGCAGTCAGCCCGTGGCTCGAGCCTGACCGACCGCTATTCCCTCAACGGCTTCACCAAGGCCCTGGAGCACGCCCGCAAGGAATGTGCGTCTTAAAAAGCTGGCTCTAGAAAAGTCCCTGACCTGAGCCCTCATCCTGAGGAGGATCGTTAGGTCCGTCTCGAAGCATCGGGGCGTCTCCAGTGCTCTCCGGGGCCTCCTTCGAGACGCAGCTGTGCTGCTCTTCAGGATGAGGATGTTGGATCCCCACATGCAGAGACAAACTCTAGGGAACGGTTGAAAAACGAATTCGTAATGAGCATCTTCCGGGCCTGAGGCCCGGATTTTACGTTTGGCGCTCACGTTTCCGGCGCAATCGTGTTATAAGACCGCCGAATTCCCAACAACGAAGGCATGATCTCCCATGGCGACGGTGCTCGACATCGCCAAGCGCAACCCCAATGCGGCCCCGTTGGCCGTCAGCGATGCCGCGCGCGCGGCCGGGTTCATCGAAAAGACCGCTGAGGTGACCGTAGCCGCGGGAGCAGCCCCTGGCGGCGCCTCGCTCATCGGACTCACCCGCGATCAGCTCAAGGATTCGTTGGCCGCCATCGGCGTGCCCGAGCGCGAGCTCAAGATGCGCGTGGCCCAGCTTTGGCACTGGATCTATTTCCGGGGTGCAAAAGACTTCGCCGAGATGACCAACATGGGCAAGGAGCTGCGCGCCAAGCTGGCAGCCGCCTATACGCTCGCCCGCCCGCAGGTGGTCTCCGAGCAGGTCTCGAAGGACGGCACCCGCAAGTGGCTGATCCGCATGGCCTCCACCGGCCCGCTCGACAAGGGCGCGGAGATCGAGTGCGTCTATATTCCCGAGACCGACCGCGGCACACTGTGCGTGTCGAGCCAGGTCGGCTGCACGCTCACCTGCTCCTTCTGCCACACGGGCACCCAGCGCCTCGTGCGCAACCTGACCTCGGCCGAAATCGTGGCGCAGCTGATTGTTGCCCGCGATGCCATCGGCGACTGGCCCGGCGCCACCCCGCCGGAAGGCGCCTTCGTGCCCAACGACGGCGGACGCTTCGTGTCCAACATCGTGTTCATGGGCATGGGCGAGCCGCTCTACAACACCGACAACGTGGTCGCCGCCATCGAGGTGATGTCGGACGGCGAGGGCCTGACCCTGTCGCGCCGGCGCATCACGGTCTCCACCTCAGGCGTGGTGCCGCAGATGGAGCGCCTTGGCGCCGAGGCCAATACGATGCTAGCGATCTCGCTCCATGCCGTACGCGACGAGCTGCGCGACGCGCTGGTGCCGATCAACCGGAAATACGACATCGAGCAGCTGCTCGATGCCTGCCGGGCCTATCCCGGCCTGTCGAATGCCCGCCGCATCACGTTCGACTACGTGATGCTCAAGGGCGTAAACGATTCGGATGCGGATGCGCGCAAGCTCGTCCAGCTGCTGAAGGGTATCCCGGCGAAGATCAACCTGATTCCGTT
>JAJFBI010000144.1 GCA_020697385.1 Microvirga sp.
CTTCATCACGTCGATATTGGCCCGGTAGTTGATGTCGGACGGCGACAGGCGGTGGCCGCGTCCGTGGCGAGGGAGGAAGGCGATGGTCGTCTCGCCGATGCGGCCGATGCGCAGCACATCCGATGGCTCGCCCCAGGGAGAGCTGATGCGCTCCTCGCGCATGTCCTCGAGCCCCGGCAAGTCATAGACTCCCGATCCGCCGATGATGCCTAGAACCGCCTTCGTCATATCACCCTCGCCTGCTGAGCCCTTTGGTCTCCTCAATAGACGAGTGGGGGCTTCTCCCCAAGCCTCACTTCAATGGGATCGCAGCAATCTCGTCCGTTGTGAGGCAAGGGAACAACGTCTCGCGAACAAGCCTGATCTGCGTCACGGGCGCCATAATGGAGACAGGCAGGCTCTCGATACGGCTGACAACATCGTGCGGGATGGAGGCTCTCGTCCGGTAGCGCGCCAGGGTCGTGTGAATCAGATCGTACATGATCGGCTTATGGCCGGGCGGCGGGGGAATATCGCTGACGATCCTGTTTCGGATGCCATCGATCAGGCCCGTTTCCTCGGTCGCGGTCGCGATGATAGCCGTGTTGGTCACCTTGAGGCGGGAGAAGCGCAATTCCAAGATTTGGTGCCCCGCGCAAAGCTCCTCTATGAGACCTTGGCTCTGTCGGGCGATGCGCTGCCAATAGGCATCCTTGTCGAAGGCTCCCTTGACCGGAACCAGCGGATAGATGGTGACATGCAGCCCGTGCTTGGGTCCGACATTCAATGGTTCCGGCCAGCGATCGGCAATAATCCGCTGCACCTCTTCGAATGCTTCGCGGGTTTCAGGCTCAAGGCTCGGCTGAACGTGATAGGCGAGGCAGGACTTTCCCCAGATGTCGTCGGCAATCGTCTGCAGCATGGCAGCCGGCATAGAGCCGCCATCACATGCTGTCACCTGAAAAGAAAAAGGCCCCGGAAGCCGGGGCCTTGATCGTTGGTTCTTATGGATTGTGCGTCATCGGGGGCGTGGCATGGCCGTCGACCTCGCCGCCCACCCGGGCCCAGATCTTCTTCTTGGTGAAGTAGAGCAGGCCTGCGAGCACGATCAGGAACAGCATGACCTGGAAGCCCAGGCGCTTGCGGGCCTCGAGATGCGGCTCCGCCGTCCAGGTCAGGAAGGCCGTCACGTCGCGGGCATACTGGTCGACCGTCTCCGGCACCTGTGGCTGGCCGGCCTCGTTCTTCGGATACTCGACCTGACCATCGCTGATCGGCTTCGGCATCGCGATGATGTGGCCCGGATAATACTCGTTGTAATGGCCGCCCTCAGGCACCGTGAAGCCTTGCGGAGGCTCATGATAGCCGTTCATCAACGCCACGAGATAATCCGCGCCGTTCTCGGAATACTGGCGGAAGATGTCCGTGATCCACCAGGGGAAGCCGCGCTCGTAGGTGCGGGCCTTGGCCATCAGGGACAGGTCCGGAGGAGCCTTGCCGCCATTGGCGGCAGCCGCCGCGTTCTCGTTCGGGAACGGCGACGGGAAGCGGTCAGCCGCACGGCCGGGACGCTCGAACATGTCGCCGGCCTCGTTCGGGCCGTCCTGGATCTTGTACTCGGCAGCCAGGGCGCGAACCTGGCCCTCGGAGAATTCCGGACCGCCGGGCTGCGACAGGTTGCGGAACGCGACATAGCTCAGGCCGTGGCAGGAGGCGCAGACCTCCCGGTAGACCTTGAAGCCACGCTGGAGCTGGGCCCGGTCGAAGGTGCCGAACGGTCCCTGGAAGCTCCACTTGAGCTGCGGCGGGACCGGGGTCTCGCCGGCAGCGAAGGCCGGAGCGGAGAGGCCGAGAACGGCCGCAGCGATGAGAAGGGTACGCTTCATCATGATGTTTTCCTCAACGCTCCCGTTCAGCCCTTGGACTGCGGCTCGGCATTGGCGCCGGCCGGCATGCCAGCCCCGCCCTTCTGCACGCCCATGACGGATTCGAGGATCGAATTCGGCAGCGGCAGCGGACGCTCGACGAAGCCGAGCACCGGAAGGACGATCAGGAAGTGGGCGAAGTAGTAGACCGTGCAGATCTGGGACGCGATCACGTACCAACCCTCGGCCGGGCGGGAACCGAGCCAGCCGAGCACAAGGCAGACGCCCACGAACACCCAGAAGAACTGCTTGTAGAGCGGACGGTACGCGGTGGAGCGCACCTTCGAGGTGTCGAGCCAGGGCATGAAGACCCAGATCACGATGGCCGCGCCCATGGCGAGGACGCCGCCGAGCTTGTCGGGGATGGCGCGCAGGATCGCGTAGAACGGCAGGAAGTACCATTCCGGCACGATGTGTGCGGGCGTCACGGCCGGGTTGGCCGGGATGTAGTTGTCCGCGTGGCCCAGGTAGTTGGGCATGTAGAACACCCAATAGGCGAAGAAGATCAGGAACACGACAACGGCGAAGATGTCCTTGATCGTCGCGTAGGGCGTAAACGGAACCGCGTCCTTGCCCGACTTGATCGGAATGCCGGTCGGGTTGTTCTGGCCCGGCACGTGCAGCGCCCAGACGTGCAGGGCGACGACGCCCGCGATCATGAAAGGCAGCAGATAGTGCAGCGAGAAGAAGCGGTTCAGGGTCGGGTTGCCCACCGAGTAGCCGCCCCAGAGATAATGCACGATCGTCTCACCGACGAGGGGGATCGCCGAGAAGAGGTTCGTGATCACGGTGGCGCCCCAGAAGCTCATCTGGCCCCAGGGAAGCACGTAGCCCATGAAGGCGGTGGCCATCATGAGGATGAAGATGATCACGCCGAGAATGTAGAGAACCTCACGGGGCGCCTTGTAGGAGCCATAGTAGAAGTTCCGGAAGATGTGGAGATAGACGGCGATGAAGAACATCGACGCGCCGTTGGCGTGCAGGTAGCGGATCAGCCAGCCATAGTTCACGTCGCGCATGATGTGCTCGACGGACTGGAAGGCGAGATTGGCATTCGGGGTGTAGTACATCGCCAGGAACACGCCGGTCACGATCTGCGCGACGAGCATGAAGGACAGGATGGCGCCGAAGGTCCAGAAATAGGTCAGGTTCCGCGGGACCGGGAACGCGACGAACGAGGAGTGGACGAGACCTGCGATCGGCAAGCGGCTTTCGAACCACCGACCGAGGGCGCTCTTGGGGACATAGGTTGTAGGATGCTGGCTCATGATATCGCCTGATCGTCGCTTGAGTTACGCCGTGGCTTCTTGGCCGATGATGACCTTCGTGTCGGACGTGAAGGCATAGGGCGGGATCGGCAGATTGGTCGGTGCCGGTCCGCCGCGGACCCGGCCGGAGGTGTCGAACACCGAGCCATGGCACGGGCAGAACCAACCCTTGTACTCGCCTTGCTGGCCCAGGGGCACGCAACCCAGATGAGTGCAGTTGCCGTAAACGACGAGCCACTGGGGCTTGCCTTCTTTCACGCGGGCCGTGTCGGCCTGCGGGTCGCGCAGGGAGGCGACGTTCACGTCCTCAGCCGCCTTGATCTCGTCGGCCGTGCGATGCCGGATGAAGATCAGACTGCCGCGCCAGAACACCTTCACGATCTGGCCTTCGGCGATCGGGGCCAAGTCGACTTCGACAGGGGCGCCGGCAGCCACCGTCGCCGCGTCGGGCGCCAGGGACTGGACGAAGGGCCATACCAGGGTGGCCCCGCCGATCGCGGCGGCTGCGCCCGTGGCGATGTACAGAAAATCGCGCCGTGTCGGCTCAGCGACATGAGTGGTGGTCTCGGCCACTTGGCTCTCCAGCATTGGTCAAAAAACGAGAACCGCGCATCGGCAATGCCTTGGAAACCCAGGCATTCGGCTCACGCATTCCGATATGGAACACGACAATGCGCGCGCAATGCGACTGGGAGTCGCCGCGCGGTGGCTCTTTGGCACGGTCAAGCCCGCCTGTCCATAGCCGGATTGGAGTTGTTCCAGCCTGTGCCTCAAAATGCCGCCGGCCTGGAAGCCGCCAAGGCGCTCCCTTGACGGCGGCGCCCGTTGCCACGATGACGAAGCCATGTCCCGTCTTGCCATCTATCAGCCGGATATCCCGCAGAACACCGGCACCATGCTGCGCTTGGCGGCCTGCCTCGGTGTGCCGGTCGAGATCATCGAACCTGCGGCCTTCGACGTCTCCGACCGCAATCTGCGCCGCTCCGGCATGGACTATCTCCAGCACGTTACGATCACCCGTCACATCTCCTGGCGGGCCTTCGAGGTATGGCGGCAGGAGACCGGAGGGCGTCTGGTCCTCGCCACCACCAAGGGGGCGATCCCCTATGCCGATTTCACCTACCGGCCCGACGACATCGTCCTGGTCGGACGGGAATCCGCCGGCGTCCCGGAGGAGGTCCATGCAGTGGCCGATGCCAGGATCCTCATCCCCATGCAGGCCGGCATGCGCTCCCTCAACGTAGCCATGACCGCAGCCATGATCCTGGGCGAAGCCCTGCGGCAGACCCGTTCGTTTCCTCAGCCGGATACGATTAACCCGTGAAAGTGAAACACCAACCTCATCCTGAGGAGCCGCGCAGCGGCGTCTCGAAGGAGCTTCCAGAGAACACTGGATCCTCCTTCGAGATGGATTGCTGGCGCAATCCTCCTCAGGATGAGGTCTTCACATGATCTGAAAGACAGTATTGCCATGACCGACCAGCCCGCCGTCGCACGCCTGCAGACCGAAGCCCCTGTCTGGTTCGCGCTGCTGCGCGACCGCATCTGCGCCGCCTTCGAGACGCTGGAGGACGAGGTGACGGCCCCCCTGCCCCCGGAGGCGACGGAGCCCGGCCGCTTCGTGCGCACGCCCTGGGAGCGCAAGGACCACAGCGGCACCCCCGGTGGCGGTGGCGTCATGTCCATGATGAAGGGCCGCGTGTTCGAGAAGGTGGGCGTCCACGTCTCGACCGTGCACGGCGAGTTCGCCCCGGAGTTCCGCGGCCAGATCCCCGGATCGGACCAGGACCCGCGCTTCTGGGCCGGCGGCATCTCGCTCATCGCTCATCCCTGGAACCCGAACGTGCCGACCGTCCACATGAACACCCGCTTCGTGGTGACCACGAAGCCATGGTTCGGCGGCGGGGCGGATCTCACTCCCGTGCTTGAGAGGCGGCGCATGCAGGAGGATCCGGACACGGTGCTCTTCCACGAGGCCATGGAGCAGGCCTGCAGCGCCCACGCACCGGAGGGATCCTATGAGAAGTACAAGCAATGGTGCGACGAGTACTTTTTCCTGAAGCACCGCAATGAGCCGCGCGGCATCGGCGGCATATTCTATGATTATCACTGGACCGGGAACCCGGACGAGGATTTCGCCTTCACCCGCAACGTGGGTGAGGCCTTCCTCAAGGTCTATCCCGAGATCGTCCGCCGCAACGTCACCAAGCCCTGGACGGAGGAGGACCGGATCGAGCAGCAGGTGCGGCGCGGGCGCTACGTGGAGTTCAACCTGCTCTACGACCGCGGCACGATCTTCGGCCTGAAGACCGGCGGCAATATCGCGTCGATCCTGTCCTCCATGCCGCCGACGGTGCGGTGGCCTTAAGCCTGCTCCATCACCCGCTTGAGCAACTCCCTGGCATAACGCTCATCCGTCCGGCAGCCCTCGGCCAGCCAGGCCTGACGGGCCCGGGCGAGCATGTTGCCGATCCTGGGGCCTTTCGGAACGCCACCCTCGATGAGATCGGCCCCGCGCAGGGGGAACACCGGCACCGGTTCGGTTCCGCTCCGGTAACGGGTGAGGGCCTCGCGAGCCTCGTCGTGCACGACAGGAGACGGCTCCCCGCATGTGGCCGCGAGAACAATCCCGAGAGCCCCTGGCTCGTAATCTGCCACCAGGCGGCGGACAGCCCCGGCATCGAGCGGCAGGGCCCAAGCCTTGAGGAGGTTGAGAAGCCGGGCATAGGCGGCGAGCTTCCTGTGCTCGTCATTGGACAGCCGAAGCTGCTCCCGCAGGCGCTCGGCATCCTCCTCCACCGTCACGGCAAGGGCAGCGAGCCGCCAGATCGCAGCAGGGTCGTTCCGGTCATCGGCAGCCACACGATCAAAGCGGCCGAATTCGGCCGCGCCGCCGAGCAGGCCGGTGAGAAAACCGTGATCGGCCAGGACGCGGATCGTCTCCCCGGCCCGCTTTGCCGCGAGAAGCTTGAGAAGCTCGTGCCGGATCCGCTCCTTGGAGAGGATGGCGAGCCCCTGCCGCTCGTCTCCGGAGGCTGCCAAGCCCTCTGGGTCGGGATCGCCTTGTGCATATTCCGCGTGGAAGCGGAAGAACCGCATGATGCGCAGGTAATCCTCGCGGATGCGGATACGGGCCTCGCCGATAAAGCGTACGCGCCGGGCAGCGAGATCCGCCTCGCCGCCGGTATAGTCATAAAGCTGCCCGTCGAGGCCGAGGGACAGGGCATTGATGGTGAAGTCCCGCCGTCTGGCGTCGCGCACGAAATCGCGTCCGAAATGCACCACCGCATAGCGTCCGTCCGTTTCGACATCCTCACGCAGGGTGGTGATCTCGAAAGGCTCGCCGTCGACGATCACAGTGATCGTGCCGTGTTCAATCCCCGTGGGGACGGCCTTGAATCCGGCCCGCTTCGCCCGCTCCGTGATGGCGTCGGGCAGCATGGTCGTGGTGCAGTCCACCTCGGTCACTGGCCGTTCGAGCAGGGCATTACGCACGGCACCGCCCACGACGCGGGTCTCCTCGGCGCCATCGTTGAAGGATTCAAGGAGACGGCGCAGTTCGGGGCGTTGGAGAAGGCTCGTCAGCGCCTGTCGATTCAGAGTTCCCGTCACTGAAAATGCCCCGGAACCACGCGGCCATTCTCAATGTGCGTCGGCACATAGGCGCCTGTCTGGCGCTCCTCAAGGAGTGCCGTCGCGATCAGCGAAACGACCACGAAACTCAAGCCTGCAATCGTGAGCCAGAGCGACTGGCTGCTCCAGTGAGCCCAAAGCAGGGGATTGCGCCGGCGAATGAGAAGGTAAATTCCAAACAGAACGAAGGGCAGCAGGAATAGTACCAAACCCTGAACAACCGCCCGCGTCATGAACCGTAGAGCCTCTCATAAAGATTGCGGATGATGCCCGCCGTCACACCCCAGATGTAGCGCCCCTCATAGGGCATTGCATAGTAGCGGCG
>JAJFBI010000145.1 GCA_020697385.1 Microvirga sp.
GGCGTATTACACCTTGGCCCGGATGGGCCTGGAATTCGTCGACCCGCATCTGCGCTATGCAGCCCTGGTGCGGGCCCATGAGGGACGTTTCATCGCGCGGCAGGTCTATGCCGAGTTGAACGAGGATGTTCCAACCCGCGCCACGGCCCTCGTCCATGCCCTGCAGTTCGACGGCCCGGAGCGCAAGGCGAGACTCGACGCTCTGATCGAGCAGCACCCCGATTTCGCGCCGGCCTATTTCTTCCTGGCCGAGGAGCATTCCGAGGATCGAGTCGGCAGCCTGCAAACCGTGCAGGACAGGCACATCGAGCACGCGGCTTGGGCCGAGTTCCTGAAGGCGCATGACGAGGGCCGGCTGATGTCGTTCTTTCTCGACCACTCCGTCGCGGTCGACTGGCTCGAGCGGGCCTACACGCGCCACGCGAGACTGTCATTGGCGAACGGAACCGTCTCGGCCCTGCCGGCCTTCGATCCATAGCTCCAACAGGGCACCAACGATCGGTTAAGACGTGGCCTCTAGGATCGCGCTCCCGCAGCGACCCATCGATTCCGCGAGGAGCCGGCCATGAGTGATGAAGCAGGCAGCGTTGCCGTCCGTCTCTGGCGCGACCGCGCGCAGCTGCGCGAGGAGGAGCGCAACGACGCCCAGGCCCCGAGAATGAGCGCCTGCGCGCTCTTCACGCGCCGGATGAAAGCGTTACTCAGGCCGAGACCGACCTGCAGATGGAAGCGCTGAGAGGCGCACTCCAGTCGCTGATCGCCCAGCCCGTCAACCGGCTGAACGCCTGAACCTGTCAGGCGGCCAGGCGGCCCATGGCCTCGTTCAGGCATTCCACCGCGACGGTGCCGCCCCGGGCCACGAGGCTGCAGCCCTTGGGCACTTCGCGCCAGCCCTTGGTCTTGTCGTCGATGGGCTCGGAGACGACCAGCAGGTTGCCGTTGTCCTCGCGGAAATAAAGGGTCGGTGGCTTGGCATCGCAGGCCCAGCGATAAGCCCAGAGATTTTCGCCATCCGTGAAAGCGGCGGTGAAGCGCAGGGCCTCCTGGATGCCGGCCTCGGTCATGAGTCCGCGCACGGTTTTCAGCGTCCTGGCCATGGCCGTTACGGGCTCGTCCGCGAGGCCGTACGCAAGGGCCATGAGGAAGATCGCTTCGGAATCCGTGGTGCCGAGACGCCGGTCATAGAGTTCGTCCGGAATCAGGGCTTCGAGGCGCCGCTTGATGCGCCCGTAGCCGCCGATCTGGCCGTTATGCATGAACAGGTAGCGGCCATGGGTGAAGGGATGACAGTTCGCCCGCGTGGTCGAGGTGCCGGTGGAGGCGCGCACATGGGCGAAGAAGAGCTTCGAGCGCACCTGTTCGCACAGGCTCCTCAGGTTCTCGTCGGACCAGGCGGGTCGAACCTCCCGGTAGACGCCAGGCTCCGGGCGCTCGCCGTACCAGCCGATGCCGAACCCGTCGCCGTTCGTCCCGGTCTTCGCCTCGACCGCGTGCAGCGATTGGTGCACCAGGGAATGGGCCGGGGCACAGACGAGTTCGTCGAGGAAGATCGGTTCTCCCCGGTAGGCGAGAAAGCGGCACATCGGTTTCAGCAATCCCCTGGCACGGCAAGGCTTTGTAACGATGTTGTACTATCTTTGACTTATGGTGAATAGCCGGTTAACGGCCACGCCGTTGCAGCCTCAAACCCGTTCCCCTACAAGCTGTTCTTAAATCTTGAAGAACAAGCTGGCCGGACCGGCCTGCTGGGGACCCTAACGATGCTTCGCCTCCCAAGCCTGGCGCTGACCGCCGCCCTGACGCTCCTGCCCCAGGCTGCCCTTGCGGCGGAGTTCGACGGAGCAAGCCTCGGCTTCGCCTGGGCCCTGCCCTTCGTGGGCATCCTGCTGTCGATCGCCCTGTTCCCGCTGCTGGCGCCCCATTTCTGGGAGCATCACCAGGGCAAGATCGCCGCCCTCTGGGGCCTGCTGGTGTTGGTCCCCATGGCGCTGGCCTTCGGACCGACGGCGGCGGTCCATGCGCTCGCCCACACGGCGCTGCTGGAATACATCCCGTTCATCCTGCTCCTGCTCGCCCTGTTCACAGTGGCGGGCGGCATCCTGGTGCGCGGCAACATCCACGGCGCGCCGGGCACCAATACGCTTCTGCTCGGCATCGGCACGGTGCTGGCGAGCTTCATCGGCACCACCGGCGCCTCCATGGTGATGATCCGTCCGGTGATGCGCGCCAACGACGACCGGCAGCACAACGTGCACGTGATCGTATTCTT
Organism: Microvirga sp.; assembly: GCA_020697385.1. GTDB lineage: Bacteria > Pseudomonadota > Alphaproteobacteria > Rhizobiales > Beijerinckiaceae > Microvirga. The sequence continues at coordinate 2,270 of JAJFBI010000145.1, forward strand.
CATCTTTCTGGTGTCGAACATCGGCGGCTCGCTCACGCCGCTCGGCGATCCGCCGCTCTTTCTCGGTTTCCTGCGCGGCGTCGACTTCTTCTGGACGACAACCCACCTGTTCATGGAAACCCTGCTCGCCGCGGGTCTCCTGCTCGCCTTGTTCTTCGTGGTCGATTTGGCGATCTACCGTCGGGAAGGCCGCATGCGACCAGACCCGACGCCGGACAATCCGGTGCGCGTCGTGGGTGGCTTCAACTTCGTGCTGATCATCGTCATCATCGCGGCGATCCTCATGAGCGCCACCACGGATCTGGGGCGGATCACGGTGCTCGGCACGGAGGTCGAGATGTCGAACGCTTTGCGCGACCTCATCATGGTTGCCGTCACGATCATCTCTCTCAAGGTCACCCCGAAGGCGAACCGGGTCGAGAACGGCTTTGCCTGGGGGCCGATCAAGGAAGTGGCGAAGCTGTTTGCCGGCATCTTCATCGCCATCATTCCGGTGCTCGCCATGCTCAAAGCCGGCGCGGACGGCGCCTTCGCGCCTCTCGTCGCTCTGGTGTCAAACCCCGACGGGAGCCCCAGCAACGCCGCCTATTTCTGGCTCACCGGCGGCCTCTCGTCGTTCCTCGACAATGCGCCGACCTATCTGGTGTTCTTCGAACTCGCCGGCGGCAACCCGCAGCAGCTGATGACGGCGGGCGCCATGACGCTCGCGGCGATCTCGGCGGGCGCCGTGTTCATGGGCGCCAACTCCTATATCGGCAACGCACCCAACTTCATGGTCTACGCCATTGCCCGCGAAGGCGGCGTGAAGATGCCGAGCTTCTTCGGCTATCTGCTCTGGTCGGGCGCGATCTTGATCCCAGTGTTCCTGCTGCTGACCCTGCTGTTCTTCAGGGCTTGATACACACCACTGTCATTCCGGGGCGGCTCGAAAGAGCCGAGCCCGGAATCCATAACCGCTAACGATAAAGGACAGAAAGCACGGGCGTCCTGAGCGCCTTGCTCGATAGCCGTCGTGTTTATGGATTCCGGGCTCCGCTACGCGGCCCCGGAATGACAGTGAAAATTTTAGGCACTCAACCGATCCGCCACATCCTCGGCCAGCGACAGACACGAGGTCAGCCCCGGGCTCTCGATGCCGAAGAGGTGGACGAGGCCGTCCAGCCCATGCTCCTCCGGGCCGTCGATCATAAAGTCGGCGGCCTTTTCGCCCGGCCCGGTCAGCTTGGGCCGGATGCCGGAATAGTCCGGCACCAGCGCGCCGTCGGGCAGGCCCGGCCAGTAGCGGCGAATGGAGGCGTAGAAGCTCTCAGCCCGGCGGGGATCGACCTCGTAGACCTCCTTGTCGATCCATTCCACGTCAGGCCCGAAGCGCATGCGGCCGGCAAGATCGAGGGTCACATGGGTGCCTAAGCCCCCGTCAACCGGCGCCGGATAGATCAGGCGCGAGAAGGCGGGCTTGCCGAGACAGCCGAAATAATTGCCCTTGGCGAGCACGAGCGGCGGCACGCGCTCTGCGGGATAATCCTCAGTCGCGCGGGCAAGCGCCTGCGCCTCTAGGCCCGCCGCGTTGACCACGGCATCAACCGTGATCTCCGTCGCGTCCACACTACCGACCTGCACATTCCAGCCTGCGCCACTACGCGCAATGCGCTCGACCGGCGCATGGAATGCGATGGCGCCGCCTGCATCCTCCAGATCGCCCTGGAGCGCGAGCATCAGCGCATGGCTGTCGATGATCCCGGTCTCATGAGACCGCACCGCGCCGGTGCAGGAGAGGTTCGGCTCCAACGCTGTCGCCTCCTCGCTTGTCAGGTAGGAGAGACCCTCGACGCCGTTCGTCAGCCCCTGTTCGTAGATGCCCTCGATCTTAGCCTGTTCGAGATCGTTGGTGGCGACGATGAGCTTGCCGCATCTGGCATGCGGCACGCCGTGGCTCTCGCAGAACGCATAGAGCATCCGCCGCCCTTCGACGCAGTGGCGGGCGCGAAGCGAACCGGACGGGTAATACATCCCCGCATGGATCACCTCGCTGTTGCGCGAAGAGACGCCGTTGCCGATGCCGCCGGTGGCCTCCGCGACGATCACGCCGTGTCCGCGTTGGCTCAGCGCCCGCGCAACAGCAAGGCCCACCACCCCGGCTCCGATGACCAGAACGTCTATGATCGCCTCCCGTCGCGGATCAGAGGCGCCGGCCCGTTTGCTCGTCGAAGAGATGAACGAGCCTCAGGTCCGGCGTGATGCGGATCTGCTGGCCGGGCTTGGCCTCGACGCGCTCGCGAAACACGCCCACCACGTCCGTGCCGGCGAGCTTGGCGAAGACCTGGGTTTCCGATCCGGTCGGCTCGACCACGGCGACTTCCGCCGGCAGCCCGTTGATGTCGTCGAGAATGAAATGCTCCGGCCGGATGCCGTAGACGACCGCCTGCCCATCGGAAGCCGCAGGCGGAACCGTGACCGGCAGGGTGGTGCCGTCCTGCGCGACGAAGCGGCCGCCCTGCAGGTGGCCTTTGAGGAAGTTCATGGCGGGCGAACCGATGAAGCCTGCGACGAAGAGGTTCGCCGGGCGGTCATAGAGTTCCAGCGGCGCGCCGATCTGCTCGACGATACCGTCATGCATCACCACGATCTTGTCGGCCATGGTCATGGCCTCGATCTGGTCGTGGGTGACGTAGATGGTGGTGGTTTTGAGCCGCTGGTGCAGGGCCTTGATCTCGGTGCGCATGGCCACTCGCAGCTTAGCATCGAGATTGGACAGCGGCTCGTCGAACAGGAAGACCTGCGGATCGCGCACGATGGCCCGGCCCATGGCCACGCGCTGGCGCTGGCCGCCGGAAAGCTGGCGCGGATAACGGTCGAGGAGCTTGGTCAGCCCGAGGATCTCGGCGGCGCGGTCGACCCGTGTCTTGATCTCGGCTTTCGACGCGCGCTTGAGCTTCAGGGAGAAGCCCATGTTGTCCGCCACCGTCATGTGTGGATAGAGCGCGTAGCTCTGGAACACCATGGCGATGTCGCGCTCTTTCGGCGGCACATCGTTGACCACCCGCGGACCGATGCGCAGCTCGCCGCCGGAGATGTTCTCCAGCCCTGCGATCATGCGCAGCAAGGTGGACTTGCCGCATCCGGACGGCCCGACGAGGGTGACGAACTCCCCGTCCTCGATGTCGAAAGACACGCCCTGGATGACCGAGACGGGCCCGAAGCTCTTCTGAATGTTGCGAATCTCGACCGAGGCCACTGTTCCCAGGGATGCCCTCAGGCTCGGCCTGAAACCGGCAGGGAAGGCGGCAATTCGGCTTCCAGGGCCAGGACCTTGCCGGGGTTCAGGATGTTCCGGGGATCGAGCGCGTTTTTCAGAATCCGCATCAGGTCGAGGCCCACCGGATCCTTGTAGAGCACGAGCTCGTCGCGCTTGATCAGGCCAACCCCATGTTCGGCGGAGATCGAGCCGTTCATCCCGTGCACGATGTCATGGACGATCCGGTTGAACCGCTCCCACTGGGCGAGGAACGCCGCTTTGTCCATGGCGACGGGCTGGCTCAGGTTGAAGTGGATGTTGCCGTCGCCGAAATGCCCGAAGGCGCAGACGCGCACGCCGGGCAGCGCCTCTTCGCAGGCTTGCGTCGCCGTGACGATAAAATCCGCCACCCGCGACACGGGCACGGCGACATCGTGCTTGATCGACCCGCCCTCGAGCCTCTGCACATGGGACAGGCTTTCGCGTAAGGACCAGAGCGCATCGCCCTGCGCTTCGCTCGCGGCAATCACCGCATCCTCGACGGTGCCGGCCTCCAGGGCGTCGCCCAGAACAGCCTCAATACGCTCGCGGAGGTCGATTGCGGGATCGGGCGACGACAGCTCGATCAGGGCATAGGCTTCATGCTCGCCTGCAAGCGGAGGAAACGCGCCGGCCGCGTGTTTCAGGACGATCTCCAGCGCAAAGCGCGGCATGAATTCGAAGGCCGTCAGTTGGTCCCCCGTGCGCCGGCGAAAGCTGTCGAAGAGGTCGAGGGCCGCATGGGGCGAGGCGCAGCCGACAAAGGCGACCGTGCGGCTCTTCGGCCGCGGAAACAGCTTCAGGACCGCCGCCGTGACGATGCCGAGCGTTCCCTCCGACCCGACGAAGAGGTTCTTCAGGTCATAGCCCATGTTGTCCTTGCGCAGGCCTTTCAGCCCGTTCCAGATCCGCCCGTCGGCGAGCACGACTTCGAGCCCGAGAACGAGGTCGCGGGTATTGCCGTAGCGCAGCACGTTCACGCCGCCCGCATTGGTGGCGATGTTGCCGCCGATCCGGCAGGAGCCCTCGGAGGCGAGCGACAGGGGAAACAGGCAATCGGCCTTTTCGGCCTCGTCCTGCACCGCCTTCAGGATGCAGCCTGCCTCGACCGTGATAGTGGCATTGAACGGATCGACCTCGCGGATGCGGTCGAGACGCACCAGCGACAGGACGATGCCCCTGTGCGGCACGCCACCGCCGACCAGCCCCGTATTGCCGCCCTGCGGCACGATGGCGATGCCCGCCTTCGCGCATTCACGGACCACGAGGGCGACCTCCTCCGTGCTGCCGGGGCGGACAACGGCCAGGGCGGTGCCGCGATAAAGCTTCCGCTCCTCGACCAGGTAGCTTTCCATGGCAGCCGGGTCGCGGATGACCTGCTGGTTTCCAAGATGCGCGGACAGAATATCCAGAAGATCGGATTGAGTGTCGGTCATTGGAAGCACCAAACGAAAAAGGCGGCCATAGGCCGCCTTCTACACGATTTCAGCGCATCGTGCGGAAAAGTGGATTCGGTTTTCCGCTCCAGACGATGCGCTCATCAAAGAAGATGAGCATCGGATCCTAAAAGGGATCCGATGCTCTAGGACAGATAACTTTTCTCAGGCCGCGATCGAGGTCTGCGGCCCTGCGGAGCGCACGTCCGAATCCACGTGGCCCTCGAAGCGCTTGAAGTTCTCGTTGAACATGTCGATCAGGCGCTTGGCGGTCTCGGCGAACTCCGCCTTGTTCTGCCAAGTCTTGACCGGATACAGGATGTGCGGCTCGACGCCCGGGACCGAGGTCGGCACCGCGAAGCCGAAGTAAGGATCGCGGCGGAAATCGGCGCGGGAGAGCGAGCCATCCAAAGCTGCGGTGAGCAGGCGGCGGGTGACGCGGATCGGCATGCGCCGGCCCACCCCGTACTTGCCGCCGGTCCAGCCCGTGTTCACGAGCCAGCAATCCACATGGTGCTTGGCAATGAGGTCGCGCAGCAGGTTGCCGTAGACGGACGGATGTCGCGGCATGAACGGCGCGCCGAAGCAGGTGGAGAAAGTGGCCTCCGGGTCCTTCACGCCCTTCTCGGTGCCTGCCACCTTGGCGGTGTAGCCGGACAGGAAGTGATACATGGCCTCGGCCGGCGTCAGCTTCGCGATGGGAGGCAGCACGCCGAAGGCATCGCAGGTGAGCATCACGATGTTCTTCGGGATGCCCGCGCGGCCCGTAGCGCTGGCATTTGGGATGAAGTCGAGCGGATAGGCGCAGCGCGTGTTCTCCGTGCGCGACGCATCGTCGAAGTCGGGGACGCGCGTGGTCGGGTCGATGATCACGTTCTCCAGCACCGTGCCGAAGCGCTCAGTGGTGGCGAAAATTTCAGGCTCCGCCTCGCGGGAGAGACGGATGGTCTTGGCGTAGCAGCCGCCCTCGAAGTTGAAGACACCGTTCGGGGCCCAGCCATGCTCGTCGTCGCCGAGCAGGATGCGGTTCGGATCGTTGGAGAGCGTGGTCTTGCCGGTGCCGGAGAGCCCGAAGAACACAGCCACATCACCTTCCTTGCCCACATTGGCCGAGCAGTGCATGGGCATCACGTTCTGCGAGGGCAGTACGTAGTTGAGATAGGTGAAGACCGACTTCTTCATCTCGCCCGCATAGGACGTGCCGCCGATGAGCACGATCTTGCGCTTGAAGTCGCAGGCAATCACCGTTTCCGTGCGGCAGCCGTGGCGGGCCGGATCGGCCTTGAAGGACGGCAGGTCGATGATGGTGAGGCCGGGCACGTAATCGGCGAGCTCGCCCCGCTCGGGACGGATCAGGAGATTGCGGATGAAGAGCGAGTGCCAGGCGAATTCCGTGAAGACCCGCGCCTTGACCCGGTAGCTTGGGTCGGCGCCGCCGTAGAGATCCTGCGCAAACAGCTCCTTGCCCTCGGCATGGGCGAGGAAGTCGGCGAGGAGGGTGTCGAAATGGCCCGGAGTGATCGAGCCGTTATTGTCCCACCAGACGGTGCTTTCCGTGGTGTCGTCGCGCACCACGAATTTGTCCTTGGGCGAGCGGCCCGTATGGATGCCGGTTTCGGCCAGGAGCGCGCCGCCCTTCACGAGCTTGGTCTCAGCCCTCGTCAGGGATTGCTCGTAGAGTGCGGGCGCCTCGAGATTCCAGTAGATCCGTTTGAGATTGCGAAGGCCGAAAGCCTCAGCGCCCTGCGCGCTGTTGAAGACGCCGATATTTTCCACGGAAAATGTCTCCTGATTGCCCGTCACCGCGCAGCCGGATGTGCCGCCGTCCGATGCCGTCACATGGGGTGGATCAAACAACGCGGCCGAAACTTTGCCGTCTCGCTTGAACATAGAACCTTCTTTAGGTCAGCTGACGAAGCCGTCAACTCAAGCCGTTTCATTGCATTCTATTTTCATCAAGAACAGGCTTCCAACAGCCCCGATCGCAAGGATTTTTCGGCTTTGGGGGAGTTCTTTCGTATGATTGACATGGTTCCCTTACGGCAAATCAGATGCTCCCCCGTCCGGGGTGCCAGCCTGCGACGGATGGCGAAGGAATTCTGTCCGATCCGTAATGTGCCGTTCATCCCCGGTTGAAGCACCTCCCCTTAGACCCCACTATCAGTGACCACCCTGGTCATTGCACCGGGGAAAACCATATTTATGCCACGAGAATGGCGCAGTTGGGGACGTTTTAAGGCCTTCTGCGTTGTCACACGGGGCAAAAAGACGACTTCAGTCCGTGCCAAGCTAAGGAAGAGTTCATGCCAACGATCGCCCTTGTTGATGACGATCGCAACATCCTGACCTCTGTTTCCATCGCCCTCGAGGCGGAGGGCTACCGCATCCAGACCTATACGGATGGGGCGTCAGCCCTGGACGGGCTCAAGCACGCCCCGCCGGATCTGGCCATTTTCGACATCAAGATGCCGCGCATGGATGGCATGGAGCTGCTGCGCCGACTGCGCCAGAAATCCGACCTTCCCGTGATCTTCCTCACCTCGAAGGACGAGGAGATCGACGAGTTGTTCGGCCTCAAGATGGGAGCCGACGACTTCATCCGTAAACCCTTCTCCCAGCGCCTCCTCGTCGAGCGCGTGAAGGCGGTGCTGCGCCGCTTCGCGCCCAAGGACCAGAGCGCTCCCAAGGAGGCCGATCCGAAGGCCCTGGAGCGCGGGCAGCTCAAGATGGATCCGGAGCGCCACGCCTGCACCTGGAAGAATGAGCCCGTGACGCTCACCGTGACGGAATTCCTGATCCTGCAGGCGCTCGCCACGCGCCCCGGGGTGGTGAAAAGCCGCAATGCCCTCATGGATGCGGCCTATGACGATCAGGTCTATGTGGACGACCGGACCATCGACAGCCACATCAAGCGCCTGCGCAAGAAGTTCAAGTCGGTTGACCAGAGTTTCGAAATGATCGAGACCCTCTACGGCGTGGGCTACCGCTTCAAGGAAGCCTGACGCTGAAAGCGCGAGCAACCTGGAAGGACCTTAGGCCCGGTGCGTCCATCGGGTCATGGGTCAAGCGAGTGGCATGAAGGCTGACCCCATCCACGCCGAGGCGGGATTCGACGATCCGCCTGCTCCACAGAGCACCCTTGAGCGGCTGAAGCAGTTCGGCCGCATGCTCGTGCAGCGCGCCTCATCCAGCCTGACGCGCCGGATCGTGGTGCTCAACCTGGCCGGCCTCGTGGCCCTGCTCGTGGGCTTTCTCTATCTCAACCAGTTCCGCGAGGGCCTCATCGAGGCCCGGGTGCAGAGCCTGCTCACCCAGGGTGAGATCATCGCTGGGGCGATCGCCAGCTCCGCCACGGTGGAAACCAACACCATCACGATCGATCCGGACCAGCTGCTGCAGATGCAGGCGGGAGAAACGGAGCGGTTCAACGACGAAGCCTTCTCGTCCCTCGAATTCTCGATCAACCCCGAGCGCGTCGCGCCCCTCCTGAGGCGCCTGGTGACGCCGACCAAGACCCGCGCCCGCATCTTCGACCGGGACGGCATGCTCCTCCTCGACTCCCGGTCGTTCTACTCCCGCGGCGACATCCTGCGCATGGATCTGCCTCCCGTGGCCAATGTGGAGGACACCCTGACCGCCATGGAGCGCACCTGGAACAGCATCCGCAAGATGTTCCGGCGCACCATACGGCCAGTGCAGGAGGAGGCCGGGCCCATCAACGGCAAGTCCCTGGCCGAGGTTCAGCAGGCCTATGCAGGCCAGCAGGCGAGCGAGGTGCGCGTCAACGCCCGCGGCGAGACCATCGTGTCGGTGGCGGTGCCGATCCAGCGCTTCCGCGCGGTGCAGGGCGCGCTCCTGCTCTCGACCCAGGAAGGCGACATCGACGCCATCATCGCGTCCGAACGCTTCGCCCTGCTTCAGGTCTTCCTGGTGGCCGCCCTGGTGATGATCGTGCTTTCGCTGTTCCTCGCCGGCGCCATCGCCGGTCCGGTCCGGCGCCTGGCGGAGGCCGCCGAGCGGGTGCGGTGGGGCACGAAATCGCGTCAGGAGATTCCCGACTTCACCGGCCGTGCCGACGAGATCGGCCACCTGTCGGGGGCGCTTCGCGACATGACCAAGGCGCTCTACAACCGTATCGACGCCATCGAGAGCTTCGCGGCCGATGTGGCGCACGAGCTGAAGAATCCCCTCACTTCGCTCCGCAGCGCGGTGGAAACCCTGCCGCTGGCCCGCAGCGACGAGTCCCGCGGACGGCTCCTCTCGATCATCCAGCACGACGTGAAGCGCCTCGACCGGCTGATCAGCGATATCTCGGACGCCTCGCGCCTCGATGCGGAGCTTGCCCGCGCCGATGCAGAACCCGTGGACATGACGCGCCTGCTCGAGGCGGTGGTGTCGGTGGCCAACGAGCGCCGCCAGGAGCACGACGCCCTCATTACGCTGTCCATCGAGAACGCGGCCAAGAATCGTGACGCCTTCCTGGTGCTCGGCCACGACAGTCGCCTGGGCCAGGTGTTCAATAACCTGCTCGACAATGCCCGCTCCTTCTCGCCGCCCGACGAGACCGTGAGGGTCTCCATGCGCCGGCGCCGGAACGACGTGGAGATCCTGGTCGAGGACAGCGGGCCGGGCATCGAGCCCGATGCCCTCGACCGCATCTTCGAGCGCTTCTATACCGACCGGCCCGAGCAGGGCTTCGGCCAGAACTCGGGCCTTGGCCTGTCCATCTCCCGCCAGATCATCGAGGCGCACCGGGGCACGATCCGGGCCGAGAACCGACTTGGAGCCCCTGATGAGAGCGGCGAGCCGCGGCGTCTCGGCGCCCGGTTCGTCATCCGCCTTCCCATCGAGGGCGGCCGAGCCAGACGGGAACAGGGGAAGAAGGACAAGGATCGCGACAGACGCGAGGCGGGAAAGAACGGGCCGTGAGCGACGCCCAGACTATCCATGCCGGCTGCGTGCTCGTCGGGGAAGCCGGCCTCCTGATCCGGGGCGCGTCAGGCTCCGGCAAGTCGATGCTCGCCCGCGAGGTGGTGTCCCGCACCGTTCAGGCAGGCCGCTTCGGGCGTCTCGTCAGCGATGACCGGACCCGAATCGAGGCCCGGCACGGCCGCCTCGTCGCCCAGCCGGTCGGGCCGCTCGGCGGGTGTATCGAGGTGTTCGGCCTCGGAATCGTCCGGCAGCCCCATGAGCCGGCAGCCATCATCCGCCTCGTGATCGACCTTTGCGAGAGCTTAGACCGCTATCCGAACGAGCAGGACGGGCATGTCGCCCTCTGCGGCGTCATGGTCCCTCGCATTCGCATGCAAGCCGGAGCAGTCTCTGTGGACATCGCCGTGGCCTGCCTGAGTGGTGTTTGCGACACGGTCGTGACACTGTGATGAACTTTTGCTCTCATTGCTCTTGCGCTTGGCTTCGCGGTGCACAAAATAGCGGCTCCGCTCTTGGAGCC
>JAJFBI010000760.1 GCA_020697385.1 Microvirga sp.
GCCGAACGGAGCGCGCCGAGGAACGGGTACTTCGAGTTCGAGGCCCAGCCACCCATGATGACGCCATAAACGCCGAGCGACGAGATCGCGAAAATGTAGAGAACGCCCACATTGATGTCGGCGATGGCCCAGCCGGCATTGAGCGGAATGACCGCCCAGGCCGCCAGCGACAGGGTGCACATCAGCAGCGGAGCCAACAGGAACATGCCCTTGTTGGCGGGAGCCGGGATGATCGGCTCCTTCAGCACGAACTTGAGAAGGTCGGCAAAGGACTGGAACAGCCCCCAGGGGCCGACCACGTTCGGGCCGCGGCGCAGCTGAACCGCCGCCCAGACCTTACGGTCGGCATAGAGCGCATAGGCGATGAAGATGAGAAGCGCGACGAGCTTCAGCTCACGGGCGAGCGCGGAGCACTCGGCCATGACGCCGGAGGCGCGGGCAATGGGGTTCGTCAGATAGAAGTCCTTCACCGGGCTCACGAAAGGCTCGCGTCCCAGGGTGCCGCCGATATTGGCGAGCGCCTGTATCGCCGCAAAGCCGTCGGCCCGCTGAACGGTCTCAACCGCTGCGAAATGCGGATAGCTCGCATAGAGCTTGGCCCGCAGGGCGTTCAGCGAATCGAACGGCAGGCGATGGCCTAGAACGTCGGAGAGCGCGCGCAGGATGGCCCAGTCCTCGCGGGCTTCGCCCGGAGCGAAGGCAGCGCGGTTGGCGAGCTGGACGCGGCCTTCCGTGTTCACGTAGGTGCCGGACTTCTCCGTATAGGTCGCCGCCGGGAGGATCACGTCGGCCCGGTGTGCGCCGCGATCGCCATGGGTGCCCTGGTAGATGACGAAGGCGGGAAGCAGCGGTGTGCAGGACCGAGAAACCGTTCCAGCCGTCCTTGACCGCACCCACGTCACGGGCGAGCTGCGCCACGGCGGAGAGGACCGCGAGACCATCCGGACGGGAGAGAGCCCCCTGCCCCACGATGACCAGCGGACGCTCGGCGCCACGGAGCTTCTCAATGAAGCTGTGGCGGCCGGAGGCCAACTCCGAGAGCGTCTCGGGACCGGCGCCGAGATATTCGTAGGGATAAGTCAGGTCCGCATGCTCGCCGATCATGGCAATTGGCGGCGGAGCCGCTCGCCAGCGCTTGCGGATACGTACGTTGACGAGCGATGCCTCGATGCGCGGGTTCGAACCCACGATCAGGATTGCGTCTGCGTCTTCGATGCCCGGGATGGTGGTGTTGAACAGGTAGGAGCCGCGGCCATAGACCGGCGTCAGCACGCTGCCGTCCTGGCGGGCGTCGATGTTGGTGATGCCGAGGCTCTCCATGAGGAGCTTCAGGGCGTACATCTCCTCCACGGCGGCGAGATCGCCCACGATCGCGCCGATTCGCTTCGGGTCCGTGCCCTTCACGCGGGCAGCGATGGTGGCGAAAGCTTCCTGCCAGGAGGCAGGGCGCAGGCGGCCGTTCTCCCGCACGAAGGGGCGGTCGAGGCGCTGGAGGCGCAGGCCGTCCACGATCTGGCGGGTCTTGTCGGTGATCCACTCCTCGTTCACCGCCTCGTTCACGCGCGGCAGAATGCGCATGACCTCGCGGCCACGGGAATCAACGCGGATCGAGGAGCCGACCGCATCCATCACGTCGACGGAATCAGTCTTGGTGAGCTCCCAAGGGCGATAGTGGAACGCTTCCGGCTTGTGAGTCAGAGCACCGACCGGGCAGAGATCGGCCACGTTGGCCTGCAGCTCGGAGCCGAGAGCCTTCTCGAGATAGCTCGTGATCTCCATGTCCTCGCCGCGCCACAGGGCGCCGAGATCCGGCACGCCGGCCACTTCGGCCGTGAAGCGCACGCAGCGGGTGCAGTGAATGCACCGGTTCATGGAGGTGCGAACCAGCGGGCCGAGGTACTTGTCGGTGACTGCGCGCTTGTTCTCATGGAAGCGGCTGGTGTCCACACCATAGGCCATGGCCTGGTCCTGCAGGTCGCACTGGCCGCCCTGGTCGCAGATCGGGCAGTCGAGCGGGTGGTTAATGAGGAGGAACTCCATCACCCCTTCCCGTGCCTTCTTCACCGTCGGCGACTTGGTGGAGACTTCCGGCGGCTCGCCGTTCGGGCCTGGACGGCAGTCGCGCACACCCCAGGCGCAGGACGCCACCGGCTTCGGCGCGCCCTTCACCTCGACGAGGCACATGCGGCAGTTGCCCGCAATCGAGAGCCGCTCGTGGTAGCAGAAGCGCGGAACTTCCGCTCCAGCCGCCTCGGCAGCCTGGAGCAGGGTGTATTCGGCAGGTACGTCGACCTCGACGCCATCAACGATGATTTTCGCCATCTTCAATCTCACTCCGCCGCAATCATGACGGATTCGGAATGCGGGTTCGCCGCGTAATCGTCGATCCGCTTCTCGATCTCGTGACGGAAGTGGCGGATCAGACCCTGGACCGGCCAGGCCGCCGCGTCGCCGAGCGCGCAGATGGTGTGGCCTTCGATCTGGGTCGAGACTTCGAGAAGCATGTCGATCTCGCGCTTCTGGGCGCGGCCTTCGGCCATGCGGGTGAGCACACGCCACATCCAGCCCGTACCCTCGCGGCAAGGGGTGCACTGACCGCAGCTCTCATGCTTGTAGAAGTACGAAATGCGGGCAATGGCGCGGACAATGTCTGTGGACTTGTCCATCAC
>JAJFBI010000146.1 GCA_020697385.1 Microvirga sp.
GTAGCGCCGATTGGCCAAGAGATCCAATGGATCGAGATCCAATGCATCGACGGGCTGCCCGACAGCGTTGTTCGGCAGCCCGCGTTTTCCGATCAAAGCATCGGACCCAAAAGTGCAAATCCACTTTTGGGTCAGATGCTTTGATCGGAAAACGCGGGCTGCCGAACAACGCTGTCAGGCAGCCCGTCGATGCATTGGATCTCGATCCATTGGATCTCTTGGCCAATCGGCGCTACGCTTCCATCCATGAGCGCCCAGTCGTCCAAGCCGGAGCCCCGCGACTTCACCATCCGTTCGATGAAAGCCGTCGCGGCTCATGAGCGGACCGGGGCAGCCGACACCCTGCTCGGCGTGGCCCTCACCTTCGTGGCAGGTGCCATCAATGCCGGCGGTTTCCTGGCGGTCGGCCATTACACCTCGCATATGTCGGGCATTCTCTCCAGCATGGCCGACAATACGGCGCTGGGATTGCTCGGCTTGGCAGGGCTCGGGCTTGCGGCCTTCCTGCCCTTCGTCGCAGGCGCCGCCTGCTCGGCCATGCTGATCAACTGGGGGCGGCGGCACCATCTTGGCAGCCGCTATGCCATGCCGCTGATGCTGGAAGCCTTTCTGCTGCTCGGCTTCGGAATCCTGGGCTGGCTCGCCCATCCCTCGCCGGCCTTCGTGACGCTCACCGTGCCCCTCCTGTGCTTCATCATGGGCCTGCAGAACGCGACCGTCACCAAGATCTCGGGCGCCCGCATGCGCACCACCCATGTCACCGGAATCGTCACCGATATCGGGATCGAACTCGGCAAGCTCCTCTACTGGAACCAGAATTCGGACAATCCGGACCGGGTTCTGGCGGACCGCCCCAAGCTGCGCCTGCTCGTCCTGCTGCTCGCCTCCTTCTTCATCGGCGGCGTGACCGGCGCCATCGGCTTCAGCCAGGTGGGATTTCTGTTCGCGCTGCCCTTCGCCCTCCTGCTGCTGCTCCTCGCTGGGCCTCCCTTGGCCGAGGACACCTCAACCCTGGTCCGGCAATTGCGGAAGCGCTGACACGCCTGCGTTACGCACCTCACTGCGGAACGGAACATCGATGGAGGCTTGGCGGTTCACTCCTGACACAGTGGAGCCGTCACCCATGCCCGATCTCAGCCGCAATCCTGTCGAAACCTTGGCCCGCTTCGGCTATGGCGCAAGAGGCGTGGTCTACGGCCTTGTCGGCGCCCTGGCGCTGCTGGCCGCCATCGGGTCCGGCGGACAGACCGGCGGCAGCCGCTCTGCCCTGCAGACGCTCGTGTCACAGCCCTTCGGCAAGGTCTGGCTCGTCCTGATTGCTGTCGGGTTGTTCGGGTTCTGCGCCTGGCGCGTTTTGGAGGCGTTGACCGATGCCGACAATCGCGGCTCCGACATGAAGGGCTGGGCCATTCGGGGCGCGCATCTGATCAGCGGCGTCATCTACGCGGGTCTCGCCCTCTTCGCCCTGAACCTCGCCCTCGGGCGCGGGTCGGGAGGCGGAGGAGATGATCAGGCCGCCCGGGACTGGACGGCCTGGCTCATGAGCCAGCCTCTTGGCCAGTGGCTCGTGGGTCTCGTCGGGCTCGCCATCGCCGGGACGGGCCTCGCCTTCATGGTGAAAGCCTGGCGCGGCCGCGTGGCCGACCGCCTCTCCCTGCCGGCCGACAAGCGGGACTGGTTCGTCACCATCGGCCGCATGGGATTTGTAGCGCGCGGCGTCGTCTTCTTGATGATCGGTGGCTTCCTGGTCCTCGCCGCGCTCCACGCCTCCTCGTCGGAGGTGCGCGGCCTCGGCGGGGCTCTGGAGGCCCTGCAGGGGCAGCCCTATGGCTGGGTGCTCCTGGCCCTCACGGCCATCGGTCTCTTCGCCTTCGGCCTCTTCGGCCTCATCCAGGCCCGGTACCGTCACATCGACGCGCCGGACCTCGACGATGCAAAAGCCGCCGTTGCGCGAGTCGGGCGATAAGCAGGTTGTCGCGGAGATTACTGGCGATCCCGGGAAGACTCGAACTTCCGACCTTCGGTTTAGGAAACCGCTGCTCTGTCCTGCTGAGCTACGGGACCGCTGAGAGCTGGGGATTTAGCACGGTCGACAGGGGCATTCCAGTGGATTGCAAACGCGAGATCAGGATCGGGCCGCTTTCCCGATCGATTGCAGCGCCAGGCTCAAGGAACTCCCCACGGCCAAGCCGGTTGGTGAAGGCAACTGGAGGCACACCATGGCGCAGACGCTTCGCGATTTCCTGAAACAGGTCGAGAACCTTCCCCCCGACACCCTGCTCTGCGTCGCCGAGGTGGACGAGGCTTTCGCCGCCCATGTGGCGGAGGTCGAAATCATCGAGGATGCGAAGCCTCAGAACCGGAAGGCGGAAGGAATCGAGGCGGTGGAACTCGGCAACGGCAAGGAACGGGTTGTCGTGATCCGCTGGTAGCCTGCAACGAAGCGGGCTGTCCTGGCGAAAACCCGCCGATCTTGGCCGCGACATTGTCCTGGCGCTGCAATGACCTTCCGAGGCAGCAGCATTCACCTGCCGTTTTGGGAGTGAATCCGACGCTTCTTCCATAAATGAGAGCATCGTGCGGACCCAGCAGGTATCGGTCAGCATGGCATCATGACGAAGAACATCCCAGGCTCCTGCAGTAATCCGAACCAAACACGGATCTCCAGACATCAGGAGCACGACGGCCTAATGCCGACACGAGCGGTAAGTCGGGCGACGATCCCACCAGGAGGGCCGCGACCACAACAAGCACAACATTCGGGGCAGAGCGGGCACAAGCCCCGGCAGCAGAGCCCGGGGCAGGAAAAGCACTGATTCGGGCGTCTCAAGCGTAGCCGTTTCAGCCTGAACAGGTATGATCCCGGCCCATGATGGGATTGACCCTGCGGATGCTGCTGGCCCTGTGTCTCGGACCTGCCCTGGATTTCAGCATCCAGACGGCCGTCGCTCAGACATGGCCTTCGCCGCGTCGGCCGGCCGCGTGCCTCGGAGAGGCGCGAAGCGACCGGCTGCAGGGCCTCACACCGGAGGGCGATCTTATCCTGGTATCGGAGCAGCTTGCCCGTCTTTCCGGAATCCGCCTTCCCGACGCTTCGCCCTATCGCGAAGACGCTTTCTCCTGGCTCAGGGCGCGAAGCGGTGAACCCGCCCTCATAAAGGGACCTGACAGGCGCGACCGCTGGAACCGAACGTCTGTCCGCATCCACTCGTCCGGCGACGCGGCGCTCGATTGGGCGCATGGATTGGTCGAGGCCGGCCTCGCCCTGGTCGATGCAGGGCTGGACGGCGTCTTTTGCCAGCCCGAGCTCCTTGCCCTCGAGGCCACGGCCCGCGAACGACGCCTTGGTGTTTGGGCGGATGAACGCTATAAGCCTCTCGATGCAAATCAATCCGGGCGCCTGCGCGAGCGGATCGGCAGCTTCGTGCTGGTCGAAGGTCGCGTGAGGAGCATCGGCGAGCGCAAGCAGCGCGTCTATTTGAACTTCGGGGGGCTTTGGGCAGAAGACTTCACGATCATCATCCCTAGGACAACCTGGAAGCAGATGCTGGATCGCGGCCTGGGCACCGAGGCGCTCAAAGGCCGGCGGATCAGGGCCCGAGGCATTTTGCAGCCTTGGCAAGGGACGGCTTTTTCCATTGAAATGCCGGATATGATCGAACGTCTCGAGGGCGACCGCCCGGCACGATGAACGAGCATGAGCAGAACAGGTCGAACAGGCAGCTTCGGGATCGTCGGCAGCGTGATGCTCGCAGCCGTGCTTGCCGGCTGTTCCGGCTTTGGCGGGAATGTGTCGCTCCCGGCGAACGCCCCGCGGGTGATCGGCCCGGACCGTGACCGGGATCATGTGCGCCTCGTCAGGGCCTTTGGCGGCGAAGGCCGGGCACCGCAGCTGCAGCAGCTCCTGACTGATGTGACGAACCGGCTCGTCATGGCCACCGACCGGCCGGACGAGGCTTTCCAGGTCACGATCCTGAACTCGCCTGTGGTCAATGCCTTCGCGTTGCCGAACGGGCGCCTCTACGTGACCCGCGGTCTCCTGGCGCTTGCCAACGACACGTCCGAGGTGGCGGCCGTCCTGTCCCACGAGATCGCACACGTCACCCTGCGCCACGCCTCCCAGCGCAGCGAGTTGCAGGCCCGCTCGGCCCTGATCGAGCGCGTGGCCGAGAACGTGCTGAAGGATGCCGAGGACGCGGCCACGGCGCAGAACCAGTCCCGCACGACCCTTGCCAACTTCTCGCGGGCGCAGGAACTCGAGGCCGACCAGACTGGCGTGAAGGTTCTGGCCCGCGCCGGGTTCGATCCGTTCGGAGCTCCGCGCTTCCTGACGGCGCTTGGGCGGTCGGGCACGAGTGCCGACGGCCAGACTGGAGACCGGCTGGCCTCGCATCCGAGCACCAATGACCGCGTTTCACGGGCCCTGCAGGCCGCACGGCGGACGGAGCTGCCAGGCGGCGAGACCGGGCGGCTGGCTTATCTCACGGCCCTCGACGGGCTTTCCTATGGTGACGATCCGGCCGACGGGGTCGTGAAGGGCCGCCGCTTCGTTCATTCCCGGCTCGGAGTCGCCTTCGAGGCTCCCGATGGCTTCAGCCTCGAGAACACCTCCCAGGCCGTACTGGGATCCTCCGCCGACGGCGAACGTCGCCTACTCTTCGATGCCGCCGATACGCCCGAGGGTCAGAGCCTGGAGGATGTGCTGCGCTCCACCTGGACCGATACCGTCGAGCCCGGAACCCTCACCACCGGCACGGTGAATGGGCTTCCCGTGGTGACGGCCCTGTCCAACGGCAAGGAATGGACCTTCCGCCTCTCGGCCGTCCGGATCGGCAGCACCACCTACCGGCTCATCATGGCGACCCGCGGCAACCGGGGCGATCTGGAAGCGATCTTCCAGCAGACCCTCAACAGCGTCCGGCAGGTGGAGCCCGAGGAGGCCCGCCGGATCAGGCCTTTGAAGCTGCAGATCGTCACTGCCCAGCGGGGCGACACCGCGCAGAATCTTGCCGCTCGTATGCCCATCGACCGTGCCCTCGAGCGCTTCCTGCTCATCAACGGGCTCGACCGGAACGCGCCCCTGAAGGTGGGCGAGCGTTACAAGATCGTGGTGGAATAGAGCGGCGCTTGCGGGCCATAAAACGGCATCGGCGAGGCAGGAAACTGCCTCGCCGAGCACGATCGAAAAATTCCTTGCCTTAGACGAATGCGCCGGAGGCCTGAGGATAGCGCTCCACCAGGGCACGCTTGAGCTTTTCCAGGGCGCGGTTCTCGATCTGGCGAACGCGCTCCTTCGAGATCCCGAGGCGATCGCCCAGGAATTCCAGGGTTACCTGCTCGTCGTCAAGGCGGCGGGCGCGCAGGATGCGCAACTCGCGCTCGTTGAGCACTTCAAGCGCCTGCTGCAGCCAGCGCACGCGTCGCTCGGTGTCGATGGAATCGGTCACAGTCTCATCGGGCAGCGGGCTGTTGTCGACGAGGAACTCGACCCGTTCGGCGGAGTTCGATGAATCGGCATCCAGAACCGGCGCGTTGAGAGACGTGTCCGGTCCGGAAAGGCGGGCATCCATGAGTGCCACATCGGCCTTCGAAACCCCGATCGCCTCAGCAATCTTTGCATGCACGTCCGAGGAGATGCGCTCTTCCCCGCCGCGAGTGAGCCGGGCGCGCAGGCGACGCAGGTTGAAGAAAAGGGCCTTTTGAGCGGAACTCGTTCCGCCACGGACGATTGACCAGTTACGAAGGATGTAATCTTGCACGGAGGCACGGATCCACCAGGTCGCATAGGTCGAGAAGCGGACTTCCCGTTCGGGCTCGAACCGGGCCGCGGCTTCGAGAAGACCGACATGGCCTTCCTGAACCAGATCGGCCATGGGCAGGCCATAGTGACGGAAACGCGCTGCCAGCGCGATGACAAGGCGCATGTGGGCAGCAGTCAGTTGATGCAACGCCGCTTCATCGCGGTTTTCTTTCCAGCGCACGGCAAGAAGGTGCTCCTCTTCTCGTTCGAGAAAAGGTGCATTCATGGCTGCGCGGACGAACCGGCGGCGAACCCCTGAGATTTCTCCCATTGTGTGCTCTCCCTTGGCAGAGACACAACGAGCGAGGCCGCAAAAAGTTCACCTCCAGCAGCCAAGTTCGGCAAAATAGATTCCGGTCTTTGAAAAACAAGGTTCTGGACACAAAAAAGCCCGGCCTGAGGCCGGGCTTTCGAGACCTTGAAGCAGACGGCCGATCAGGCGGCTTCTTCCTGGAGATCGTCGCCGTCCGCATCGCCTTCTCCCTCGGCGCCCTTGGCACGGCGGGGAGACTTGGCGAGGCTTTGCTCGATGAGCTTGAGGGCTTCCGTGTCGGTGATCTTGTTCACAGCCGAGATCTCGCGCACGATCCGGTCGAGGGCGGATTCGTAAAGCTGGCGCTCGCTGTAGGACTGCTCGGGCTGGGCCTCGGAGCGATAGAGATCGCGCACGACCTCCGTGACAGCAATCAAGTCGCCGGAATTGATCTTGGCCTCGTATTCCTGGGCGCGGCGCGACCACATGGTGCGCTTCACGCGGGCACGACCCGTCAGAACGTCCAGAGCCTTTTGGACCAGGGCCGGCTCGGCAAGCTTGCGCATGCCGACGCTGGAAGCTTTACCCGTGGGAACACGGAGGACCATCTTGTCCTTGTCGAAGGAGACGACGTACAGCTCCAGTTTGAATCCCGCGATTTCCTGCTCTTCGATGGCCGTGATGCGGCCAACGCCGTGAGCGGGATAGACGATCGCTTCACCGGACTTGAACCCAAGACGCTGGGTGGACTTCTTGGCGGTTGTCATGCGAGAGAGGCCTCCTTGCATGGTCCTCGCCTAGGCGGCGAGGGGAGCTGTTGTCTCACCGGGCAGGGTCCCGGCGGAACGAGGATAGGATGTGAGTGTCACGGAACTTGATGGCTCCGCGCATCTCCCTGAGTCAGCAGCGGCTACAAACGCTCATGCCCTTGACCAAGGCAGCAGCGCTGCCTTAAGTCAAAGGACGCGAATCTTTGCTTCATTATGTGAACCGCCGGTCTGCGGAGACGGTGCACGGCTTGAGCGCAAGCGACGGCATTCACGGACCCTATCACAGTCCCCTCAAACTTGCCCGCCACGCCGTCGAACTCCTTGGCATCGGCCGGCGCATCCTTCTTGAGGGTGATGTTGGGCCAGCTCTTGGCCATGTCGGCATTGAGCTTCAGCCATTGCTCGAGTCCCGGCTCCGCATCGGGCTTGATCGCCTCGGCCGGGCATTCCGGCTCGCAGACGCCGCAATCGATGCACTCGTCCGGGTGGATGACGAGCATATTCTCGCCCTCATAGAAACAATCGACCGGGCATACCTCCACGCAGTCCATGTATTTGCACTTGATGCAATTTTCAGTGACGACGTAGGTCATGCACGGTCCTTCGGAGATCTGTTCCAATCGAGAGAAAGGGCTGCTGCCGCTCTAGCCGTTGTCGGGGTTGCTGACAAGCGCTCCGTTGTCATGGCTGAGATCCAGGTAGAGCAGCCTTGCTTCCGTTGCAGGGCCCCGGCGTTGCCCGAGCCCCTCAATCCGGACCACCAGGGTGGCCCGGGCAAGCGCGATGGTCACCACGTCCCTGACAGCCACCGCCTTGGCGGCGCTGTCGGTGCGCTGTCCATTGAGGCGGACATGGCCGCTGGTCACCATCTTGGCGGCCAGCGTCCGGGTTTTCGCGAAGCGCGCGAACCACAGCCACTTGTCGAGCCGCTGACGGTCCTCACGCATGCACTCAAAACCTCACTTCTTATTGTCCTCGAGCTGCGCCTTGAGGGCCATGAGCTTGGCGAAGGGCGAGTTCGGGTCCGGCTGCTTCTCGCGCCGCTCCCGACCGCCATCCTGGCGGTTATCCGGGCGCTTGTCGGGCCGCGGACCGCGGCGGTCCTCGCTACGGCGACCTTCGCCGTGACCGGGCCCACGCGGCGGACGGTTCTGCGGGCGGCCGCCCTCCCCTTGCGCGTCCCGACGCTCGGGGCGCGGCCGGCGCTCACCGGCCTGATCGCCCTGGTTCGCCCCGTGACGCGGGCGACGGTCGCCGCGATCCTGGCGCGGCTCAGAACGCTCGCCGCGCTCGTGACGGCCGCCACGGGCATCGCGACCCTGGCGGGCCTGCGCGCCGTCGTGATGGCGCCGGCCCTGGCGCCAGACCTCGATCATCTCGGGCTCGGCGGGAGCGGCTTCCGCAGGGGCAGCCTCACCTGACGCATCTATTGGGGCCATCGCCTCGCCCTCGGGCGAAGCCACGGCCTCGGCGGCGCCGACCTCGACCTCCTGCTCGGACACGGACGCCTCGGGAGCCTCGACGGCAACCGCGCCGATTTCCTCGGTGCCGACCGCAGCCTCGGCTGGCTCGGCGGGAGCCGCCTCGGACGAGGCCTCCTCGGCCGGAGCGGCAGCCTCGCCCTCGGGGGCTGGGGCCTGGGGCTCGATAGCCCGTGGGGCTTCCACCAGCGGCACGGTGATGGCCGGACCAGGCCGGCGGTCCATCACGTAGCCGAGCGACTTCAGGATCGTGGCGAAGTCCTCACCGGCGCAGCCCACGAGAGACGTCATGGCAACGGTCGGCACGAAGCCCTCGCCGTCGGCGGTGCCCGCCGGCGGCTCGCCGGGGGTGATGCCGGGACGATAGGAGATCGCCGGACGGATGAGGTCCGCCAGGCGCTCTAGGATATCGACGCGCACGGCGCGGCCGCCGAGCACCCGGAAGCCCGCAGCCCGATAGAGGCCGTGCCCGATTTCCGGATCGACTGGGATCGAGGTGCGGCCGGACTGGGCGAGATGAGCGATCTCGTCGATGCCCTTCTGGTCGAGACCGCCGTTCTGCAGCGCCCAGAGCTGGGTTGCGAGCACGCGGGGCGCCGGCTTCAGCAGGGCCGGCAGGTAAAGATGATAGGCACCGAACCGCACGCCCGCCTTGCGCAGGGCGCTCCGGGCCTCCTGGTCGAGGCTGCGAACGTCGTTGAGAACCTTGGCGCGCTCAAGCACACCGAGTGCCTCGCCGATCTGGAAGCCGATGCCCCGGGCCAGGCCCTGCAGCTCCTGGCTGTCCTCGAGCTGCAGGAGGGGCCCAAGCAGGCGCACGACATAGGCCTTGAGCCAGGCGCGCAGGCGGGTGTCCACCTTGTCCCGGGCCGGACCCGTGAGATGCTCGTCCGAGAGGATGCGAAGCTTGGGATCGAACAGCTTGTCGCCCGGCTCCAGCTTGGCCACCGGGTCGCCCATCCAGCGGATGGTGCCGTCGTTGGACAGCACGAGCATCGTGTCGGGGGTTTCGGCGAATCGGTCCGCCCGCGCCTCGATCTCGCCGGCCAGCGCCTTGCCGGCGGCGTTGCGCAGGGTCTTGACCTCCGTGGTGTCGGCCTGGGGATCAGGCACGAAATGGAAGCCGTGCAGGTGACCGATGTGCTGACCCTCGACAGTGACGTCGCCGGTGGTCGTAATTTCCGCTTCGAGCATCTTGTTCTCTCTCAAGCGCCGCATGAGAACGCTCGTCCGCCGGTCGATGAACCGTTGGGCGAGGCGTTCATGGAGCGCATCCGATAGCTTGTCCTCTACCTGACGCGCAACATCCTGCCAATGCTCCGGATCCTTCAACCAGTCGGGACGATTGGCGACGAAGGACCAGGTCCGGACCTGGGCGATGCGGTTGGAGAGGGTATCGATATCCCCATCGGTCCGATCCATAGCGGACAGATGGCGGGCAAACCAGTCGGCCGGGATGGCCCCGTCCTTCATGAGGAAACGGTAGAGCTGACCGACAAGATCCGCATGGGTCTGCGGAGAAACCTTGCGATAGTCCGGCACCTGGCAGATCTGCCAGAGCCTCTCCACGGCGTATTGCGAGCGGGCCATGGCCTGTATGTCGTCTTCACGGACCAGAACCTCGAGAGCGAGAACATCCTCGCCCGTGGGAGCCCGCACGAGCCCATGCTCCCGCGGCTGGCTCCCGAGCGAATCGCGCAGGCGCGCCAGCGAGGAGAAATCGAGATCCGGGTTGCGCCATTGCAGGATGCGCACCGGGTCGAAAACGTGGTTTTCCAGCGCCTGGACGGTTTCCGCGTCAAAAGGCGGGCAGCGGCCGGAGGTGCCGAAGGTCCCGTCGCGCATATAGCGACCGGCACGGCCGGCGATCTGGGCGAGTTCCGGGTTGTTCAGCTTGCGGAACTGGAACCCGTCGAACTTCTTGTCGGACGCGAAGGCCACGTGGTTCACGTCGAGGTTGAGCCCCATGCCGATGGCGTCGGTGGCGATGAGATAATCCACGTCGCCGTTCTGGAAGAGCTCGACCTGGGCGTTGCGGGTGCGGGGCGAGAGCGCGCCGAGCACCACGGCCGCGCCGCCGCTCTGGCGGCGGATGAGCTCGGCGATGCCATAAACCTCCTCGGCCGAGAAGGCCACGATGGCCGAGCGCCGGGGCAGGCGCGAGACCTTCTTCTCGCCGGCGAATGAGAGCTGCGACAGGCGCGGCCGGGTGACCACATGGACACCCGGGATCAACGCCTCGATCACCGGGCGCATGGTGGCAGAGCCGATGAGCAGCGTCTCCTCGCGCCCACGCTGGTTCAGCAGGCGGTCGGTGAAGACATGACCCCGGTCGAGGTCGCTGGCGAGTTGGATCTCGTCCACGGCCACGAAGGCCACATCGAGATCGCGCGGCATCGCCTCGACGGTGGAGATCCAGTAGCGCGGCCGGTCCGGTTTGATCTTTTCCTCGCCGGTGACGAGGGCGACGTTGTGGGGGCCAGCCTTCTCCACCACGCGGTTGTAGACCTCGCGCGCGAGCAGGCGCAGGGGCAGGCCGATCATGCCGCTGTCGTGGCCGAGCATGCGCTCGATGGCCAGATGGGTCTTGCCGGTATTGGTGGGGCCGAGCACGGCCGTAACGCCGCGCGAACGCACCTGCGGGGGAAGGGAACGACGGGCCATGCCTGGGTGACGGGTAATCTTGAACGTCCCGGAGTAACGAGAGGCTATACGGGCCGTACGCCGGAGCCGGAAGCCTTCTCTTCAAGGCAGCCCGGCCCTCGCGGCCGGCTGCGGGCTATGCCCTTATATGGGCACCAGGGCCGCTTTCGCTACCCGCCGCGGGTGCTTTCGCCAAGGATTCTCTGGGCTTGATTTGAGAGTCTATTGCACAGCCCCGGCCTGGACGGCCTCATCCGCCCGCACGGCCCGGCGCATCGGCCGGGACGTTTTGCCGTCTCCTTCCAGCGACCAGAGCGAGGCCTGCATCTCGCCGACGCCGATCATCGTGCGTACGGAGACCTTCAGAGGGAAGAGCAGACGTGGGCCTTCGACGGGAGCAAGCCAGACGGACATGTCCCGGTTCTCCTGCATGAACTTGGTGGCCGGCCGCTCGGGCCGGTGGCCGGAAACCGGCACATAGCGGGCATTGCAGACCAGAACCGGCCCGGAATAGCCCTCGACCTCGACAGTCTTGGTCTCCGCATAGGTGAGAACCACGTTCATGCGTGAGGCTCCGTCAAAGACGGGAATGGTCCGATTGCAATTATCTGGATCGGTCAGGTCCTTCGACGCCAGAGCCGGCATGAGCAGCGCGCTCATGGGATCGACGACACCCTTCTTGTCGGCGGGCTTGACCGGGATCCGGTCTTCCTTGGGCTCGAGAGGCGGGTCGATCTCGACGTCAGCCACATGGCCGCCCTTCAATCCCATGCGGACGCTGCGCTGATTGTCGGAAGTCTTCGACACCACGGCGAAGTTCCTCGAGCGCGGGCCGGCTTCAACGAGCGTGCCGGAAGCGGAAGCCTCGCCCTTGCCGCCTGTCAGGATCATGGCGAGGCCGGTCAGCTTCGCGTTGCCCTGCATCTCGTATTTCTTCCCCTTGAAGGACGAAACCAGATCTGCTTTCCCTAGGGGCAATCCAGCGAGAGAGAGATCGTACGTCACCTTGAGGGTTTGCCCTTGAGCGAACGAAGCCGTTCCGACAAAGGCCAAGGTGACGAGAGCTGAGGCGATGAGGCGCATAGGGCTGTTCCGATAGTCTATTCTGTTGCATCGCACGAGATTCGGAATAAATCGTGACCATGTGGCCGAAAAAAAGAGGGTGCGACGTCGTGCTATTCTTGACCCACACCCCTGTTTCGGCTTATAGGCTCGCACCTTCCAAGGACTTCTGGTGTCCGGCCGCGTGGGATCTGCGATTAGGCAAACCCGCGAATTGTGGTCGCGACCCTCACACGACGAATAGGATTGAACCCATGTCGCGCCGTTGCGAACTGACCGGCAAGGCCGTGCTGAGTGGCCACCTGGTGAGCCACTCGAACCGCAAGACGAAGCGGAAGTTCCTGCCGAACCTCTGCAACGTCACGCTCCAATCTGACGCCCTGCAGCGCTCCTTCCGCCTGCGCGTCACCGCCAATGCGCTCCGCTCGGTCGAGCACCGCGGCGGCCTCGACGCCTTCCTGGCCAAGGCCAAGGCTGAAGAGCTCTCCACCACCGCCCTGGCGGTGAAGCGCGAGCTCGAGAAGAAGCTCGCCGCTGCGAGCTGATCTCGAAGCGCCAAAAATCTGCTTTGCGGGCGGCCTCAGTGCCGCCCGTTTTGCGTTGTCTCAAGGCTTAAGCATTGTTCTGGTAGGGCCCATCCATGACCCAGATTGATCGTCGCGACTTCCTCATTGCGCTCACCGCGATGACCCTGGTCGTCCTCTCGTCGAACATCCTGGTCCAGCATCCCTTCACCCATTGGGGCATGGGCGACTACCTGACCTGGGGCGCCTTCAGCTATCCCTTCTCGTTCCTGGTCACCGACCTGTCGAACCGCCGCTTCGGGACACAGGGCGCCCGTCGTGTGGTCTATGTGGGCTTCGTGCTGGCTGTGGCCCTCTCCGTCGTCCTGGCAACGCCGCGCATCGCCATCGCGTCGGGGTCCGCTTTCCTCGTGGCCCAGCTTCTTGACATCAGCATCTTCGCCCGCCTGCGCGACAAGGCCTGGTGGATGCCGCCCTTCATTTCCTCGGTGATCTCCTCGGGC
>JAJFBI010000147.1 GCA_020697385.1 Microvirga sp.
CCTCAGAGTGAGACGCCGAACCGGCCCGCAGCCGAGCGGATATGGCTTTGCATGGCCGCTTCCGCCGTGTCGGGATCTTGGCTGGTCAAACCCTCCAGAATGGCTTCGTGTTCACGCACGGTTTCACTCAGGCGATCGAGTTGTGCCATGGGAAGGCGTTGACTCTCGACGAGCAATTCACGCACTGGCCTGTACATGGCGGCCAAAACCGGGTTGCCGGAGAGTTCAAAGATCAGATCGTGGAACTCCGTGTCATTGACCGCGAGGCTGATCACGTCGCCTACTTTGAGAGCCTCATGCATAGAGTCGGTGCACCGCCTGAGGCGTTCCACGGCCGGTTTGTCGATGCGAGCGGCTGCGAGTCTGGCGGCGTAGCCCTCCAGTCCCAGGCGCGCCTCATAGACATCAGCGGGCGTGCAGCGGTCGGAGTAGCGCCACAGCGGCCGACGTGCATCGGCTTTCGCGACGAACACCCCGCTACCGGCCCGCACAGTCAGAAGACCCATCGTTTCAAGAACGGTCAGCGCCTCTCGCACCGACGGCCGACTTACTCCGAGTTGCTCCGCCAGTTCCCGCTGGGAAGGAAGACGCTGGCCTGCCTTAAGGCCGCCCTTCAGGATCAGGCGCTGGATATGTTCAACAATGCCGCGTGGGACGGGGGTGCGGTCGGCAAGTTCTAGTTCTGACAGGTTCACTGGCTCACTTGTCATCTGCCGTTCCCACTTCATTCTCAGATCCAATGCCCGCAGCGCATCGAGTCGTGCCTACAGGCCTCATTTTTCATCACCAACAGGCCACATTGGCCTTGACCATGCGTCAGGATGGCTGCACGATCAACTGGTCAGATTGGTAAGACCAGTTTGGCCAAAATGTCCGGCCTGCACAAGTCTCCAAAGAGCCGGCTACCAGATGGCAGCAGAGAATAGATCGCCGGCCATGTGTCCGGCGTGCAAGATGGAGGACCAGATGTCAGCGAAATTCACCCGGTGCGGCACATTCGTCGCAACATTAACCGCCGTATTGGTCATGTCAGCAGGGACGATGGCCTCCGCTGCCGACATGAAGGTCGGGGCGAACGTCGGCAACGTCCCGTGGGAGTTCCAGAACGAGAAGGGCGAGATCGTCGGTTTCGAGATCGACCTCGCCAAAGAAGTCGGCAAGCGCCTGAACATGAACGTGTCCTTCGTGAACATCCCGTTCAACGGGCTGTTCGCTGCGGTACAGTCGGGTCAGGTCGACGCTGCCGTATCCTCGATCACCATCACCAAGAAGCGTCTCGAGTCGGTATCCTTCGCCCAGCCATACTACGATAGCGACCAGTCGCTGGCGGTGAGAGCCAACTCAGGCATCAAGAACTTGGAAGGTATGGCGAGCAAGGTGGCAGCAGTCGATACGGGTTCGACCGGTGACATGTGGTCGACTCAGAACCAGCAGAAGTACAAATTTTCCGATATACGCCGCTACGAGGGCTTGGCCCCCGCGATGCTCGACCTCGCAGCGGGCCGCATCGACGGATATGTCAGCGACATCCCGGCCGTCCAGTACTACATCAAGGATAAGCCTATCTATCAGGTGGTAGAGCGCATCCCGACAGGCGAGCAGTATTCAATGATGTTCGCGAAGAACAGCCCGCTGGCGGAAAAGGTCAATGCCGAGATCACGAAGATGAAGCAGGACGGAACCCTGGCGAAGATCCACGAGCAGTGGTTCGGCGCCAAGGCCGATCCGAACTCGACGACCGTCAAGGTCATGGAGATGCCCAAGCTCTGACGAGCGACTCTCCCCGAGCGTCCGGTAATCGTGCCGGGCGCTCGGCATGGCTACGAATGTTGAGGCGCTGCCCGTCATGTCCATCTTCGACACCTTCCTGAACTGGAAGGTTTTCGTTCAAACCCTTCCGCTCCTGCTATCGGGCCTGACTACTACGCTGACGCTTGGAGTGACAGCCATCATTCTGGGCTTCATCGGCGGCCTTGTTCTCGCGCTGCTCCGGCTCTATGCCAACTCACCCCTGAGGCAGATCACCGTCGCCTATATCGACGTCTTCCGTTCCATCCCGATCCTGGTCCTGCTCGTCGTCATCTACTATGCACTGCCTTTCGTCGGGCTGCGGCTTTCCTCGTTCGGGGCCGCCGCCTCAGCCCTGAGCCTGGTTTCCGCCGCTTATTCCGCGGAGATCTTCCGGGCGGGCATCGAGGCCGTACCGAGGGGCCAGTTTGAGGCCGCCCGCGCCATAGGATTGAGCTCCTGGCGGCGAATGAGTGACGTGGTGCTGCCGCAGGCGCTTCGGATAGTGATCCCACCGATCACATCCAATTCAATCAACGTTATGAAGGACACGGCTCTCGCATCCGTGGTTGCGATGCCGGACCTGCTCAAGCAGGCAACGCAGGCGCAGGCACTGGCGGCAAACCCGACGCCCCTCATCAGTGCAGCCGTTATCTACATCCTGATCCTGATGCCGCTCGTGCGGCTCGTCGGTGTTTTCGAAAAGCGACTTGCGGCGAGGGGACGATGACGCGCCCGATTATCGAGATGAGGAACGTCGTCAAGTCGTTCGGTCTATTCAAGGCACTGCATGGCGTCGACCTCCAAGTCAAAGAAGGCGAGATCGTCGTCATTATCGGTCCGTCCGGCTCGGGCAAGTCCACGCTGATCCGCTGCATCAACCAGCTTGAGGAGCACAACGGTGGTGAGATCATTGTCGACGGGGCGGAGGTCGGACACGGCCGCAAGAACACCGTGCTCACCGAGGTGGGAATGGTGTTCCAGAACTTCAACCTTTTTCCGCATATGACCGTGCTCCGCAATGTCGCGCTCGGTCCAGTCCGCGTACGCGGCCTGTCGTGGGCAGCGGCAGAGGATCGCGCCAAGCGCCTTCTGGCCCGTGTCGGGCTAGCGGATCAGGCGATGAAATACCCGGCGCAACTCTCCGGAGGGCAGCAGCAGCGGGTCGGGATCGCCAGGGCACTGGCCATGGAGCCGAAGGTGCTGCTCTTCGATGAACCGACCTCGGCCCTTGACCCAGAGATGGTAGGTGAGGTCCTGGATGTGATTCAGCAGCTTGCCAAGACTGGGGTCACCATGATCGTCGTGACTCACGAGATGGGGTTTGCCCGCAAGGTCGCCGACAGGGTGGTGTTCATGGACGGGGGGCGGATTGTCGAACAGAGTCCTCCCGACCAAATCTTCAACGCGCCACGCGATCCCCGTCTCAGAAGCTTTCTTCAGGCCGTCCTGTCCCATTAGGCTTACGTATCCGTGCAGACCCTGTCTCCCAAACGCCTGACGCCGTCAGCCTTCACTTCCTTCGGCGAGGTGCTGTTCTTCGATTCAGACCGCAGCCGCTTGGTGAATGATGGGCGAGCGCTGCGCTTCGACACTGATACCCGCTTCGACCACGCATCTCCTGACGGCGAGCCCGTGCTTGCTGTTTACCGGGCCAGTGGTGGGCCGCTGCCGATGCGGCTCTTGACCTTCGAACGGCATCCTCTGTCTTCGCAGACGTTCGTGGCTCTTTCTGCTGAGCGGTTCCTGATCGTTGTCGCTCCGGAGGATCGTGCTGGGCTGCCCGATCTCGAGCGTGCCGAAGCGTTCGTCGGCCATCGGAACGAGGGCGTCAACTACGCCCGCAACCTCTGGCACGCTCCGATCGCGGCGATTGGCCCGGACGGGGATTTTCTCATGTTCATGTGGGAAAGTGGCTTCCCCAAAGACTGCGTTTTTCATCACCTCCACGAGCCGCTTGTCGTGGGCTCGATCCAACCGTCCGCAGAATAGGTGCATTCATGTCGCTCGATCTCGCCTTCGTCCGCTCCCAGTTTCCTGCCCTGTCGAACGGCTTCGCTTATTTCGACAATGCTGGCGGCTCTCTCGTCCTGCGCAACGTTGCTGAACGCATCTCGGAATATCTCCTGACCACGAGCGTGCAAACTGGTGCCAGCTACGAGCACTCGCAACGGGCCACGAGCCGGCTCATGGAGGCGCGTGCCAAGATTGCGCGCCTGCTCGGCGCGGAACGACCGGAAGAAATCGTGCTAGGGCCTTCGACCACTGTCCTCGCCCAGTTCCTGTCGCGCGCTATGGAAGGGAGCCTCAAGCCGGGTGACGAGATTGTCGTTACGAATTTTGACCACGAGTCGAATATCGGTCCGTGGCGTGCCCTGGAGAAGCGTGGCATCGTCATCAAGGAGTGGTCCATCGACCGCGAGAGCTGCGAGATCGACCTGGATGAGCTCGACCGCCTGATGACCGAGCGGACCCGGCTCGTAGCGGTGACGCACGCCTCGAACATCCTGGGCACCATCAACCCGGTCAAGGAGATCGCACGCCGCGTGCACGAGCGGGGCGCCGAAATCGTCGTCGATGCCGTCGCCTATGCGCCTCATCGGGCGGTGAACGTGAAAGATCTCGACGTCGATTATTACATCTTCAGCTTCTACAAGACCTACGGCCCCCACTTCGCCGTGATGTACGGCAAGTACGAGAAGCTGCTCGAGCTCGACGGGCTCTATCACTATTTCTACGGCCGCGAGAAGGTGCCGATGAAGCTTGAGCCCGGCAACACCAACTACGAACTCGCCTGGGGTTCAGCCGGCATCGTAGACTACATCGACAGCCTCGGCGGCGGTACCGGCGACCGGGTCGCCATCGATCGCGCCTTTGACGGGATCGCGGCGCACGAGACGTTGCTGGGAGAAAAGCTCCTCGCCTATCTGAGGGACCGCAACGACGTGCGCATCGTCGGGCGCCGCGACAGCGCAACGGATCGCCGTGTGCCGACCATCGCCTTCAAGGTCGACGGACGCGACTCGGCCGAGATCGTGCGTTCCACCGAAGCCGACAGGATCGGTATCCGCTTCGGAGACTTCCACTCCCGGCGGCTGATCGAACATTTGGGCCTTGCTGACGGCAATGGCGTAGTGCGCGTTTCCATGGTGCACTACAATACGCCCGAGGAAGTTGATCGGCTGATAGCAAGCCTCGACCGAGCGCTTGCCTGAGGAGGGTGGAGATGGAGCTCGATCTTGCAATTCGCGGTGGCACCGTCGTCACGGCCTCCGACACGTTTCGCTGCGATGTTGGTGTCAGGGACGAGCGCATCGTCGTGCTGGGTGAGAATCTTCGCGCTCCGAGAGAAATCGACGCGACTGGACTGCTCGTGCTCCCAGGGGGCATCGACAGCCATGTGCACATCGCCCAGCCGTCCGGACCCGGAATCGTCATGGCCGACGACTTCGCCACGGCCACGGCCTCCGCGGCAGCCGGTGGCAATACGACGGTTCTTCCTTTCGCGCTCCAGCAGCGGGGCACGTCCCTGCGAGCCTGCGTCGAGGAGTATAGGCGGAAGGCCGAGAACGAGTGCTATGTCGACACGGCCTTTCATCTGATCATATCCGATCCGACGCCCGAGGTTCTAGGGCAGGAGCTCCCCGCGCTGCTCAAGGATGGCTATACGTCGTTCAAGGTTTTCATGACCTATGACGATCTCGTGCTGGAGGACCACGAACTTCTCGACGTGTTCGAGGTTGCCCGCCGGGAGCGCGCCCTCGTTATGGTTCATGCAGAAGGATATGATGCCATCCGCTACATGACCGAGCGCCTCGAAAGGGCGGGCCGGACTGCACCCTATTACCACGCGGTCTCCCGACCCGAAATCGTCGAGCGTGAAGCGACCCATCGGGCGATCAGCCATGCGGAGCTTGTCGACGTGCCGATCATGATCGTGCATGTGTCTGGACGCGAGGCAATGGAGCAGATCCGATGGGCACAATCCCGTGGCCTCAAGGTCTATGCGGAGACCTGTCCGCAATACATCACGCTCACGGCCGAGGATCTGCAGGGTCCGGACATGGACATGAGCGGTGCAAAATACGTCTGCTCGCCTCCGCCACGGGATGCAGAGAGCCAGGCGGCCATCTGGGAGGGTCTGCGCAGCGGCGTGTTCCAGACCTTCTCGTCGGATCATTGCCCGTTCCGCTATGACAGCCCAGACGGCAAGCTCCACCCGAATGGCAAATCCTCCTTCCGGTGGGTGCCGAACGGCATTCCCGGCGTCGAAACCCGCCTGCCCATCCTGTTCTCCGAAGGGGTTTCCAAGGGCCGTATCTCCCTCAACCGCTTCGTGGAACTGACGGCCACCAATCACGCCAAGATCTACGGCCTCTATCCGCGCAAGGGCTCCATTGGCGTGGGCTTCGATGCGGACATCGTGCTGTGGGATCCAAACCGCCGTGAGATCATCCGCCAGGAGATCCTTCATCATGGGGCGGACTACACGCCCTGGGAAGGATTCGAGGTCACCGGCTGGCCGGTGACGACGCTGCTGCGCGGTCAAGTCGTGGCCGAGGGAGGACGCATCGTCGGTGCCAAGGGGGCCGGGCGTATCCTCGCCCGCGACGTGTCTGCCTACGCAGCGCCCGAGCCCACTTGAAGGATCGTCTCCGTCAGTCTCTCTTGAGATGGGATAGCACATAGGCGGGCGCCGCGGCCCGGAGGCCGGCCCAAGTGCAGCCTGCCGTGATCAGAACCACCATGACGGCGGGCCCCAGGAGAGTGTCTCCGCCGCTCCGCAGCATGCCGACCGCGAAGGGGCAAAGGGACGCGCCGAGATAGCCGATACTCTGCGACATACCCGACAGCATCGCCGTGACATCCGCGCTCGGAGACCGCAACGAGACGAAAAGAAGCGCAAGGCCGAACAGGCCACCCTGACCGAGGCCGAGAACGAGCGCCCACAGGAGGCGGGAGGCGAGCGGCGCATAAAGCAGGCCGAGGAATCCCGTGCAGGTGGCCAGGAGAACCAGCACGACCAGAACGCGTGCCGATACCCGTCGCGTCGCGAGCGAGGGCACCAATAGCGCGGTGGCGGTCTGCGACAGGATCGAGACGGAGGTGACGACGCCCGCGTCAAGCACATCGAGACCTCGATCGCGCAGCAGCGTCGGCAGCCAGCCGAGAACGATGAAGGCCAGCCCCGCCTGAAGTCCCATGAAGGCCGTGACCGACCAGGCCAGTCGGTCGTGTAACAGAAGCGAGAAACGCGGCAGGCGCGCTGTTCCGACCGAGGGCGGTTCGACGGCGGCGAGGACAGCC
>JAJFBI010000148.1 GCA_020697385.1 Microvirga sp.
CTGCGCCGGTGCCGCCATAGGAGGAATCGCCGATGAGGCGGTCATTGCCGGCGCCGCCGAACAGGGTGTCGTTGCCATAGCCGGCATTGGCGCCCGTGATCTCGGCGTCTCCATAAAGGATGTCATTGCCCGAGCTGCCGTTCAGATAATCGTGTCCGCCCTGGCTCTGATCGTTCAGGGACACCGCATCGCCATAGAGTGTGTCTTTGCTCGAACTGCCATAGAGCGAGTCGCTCCCGCCGACCGAACTGCCATGCATACTGAAGGCATCGCCATAGAGGAGATTGTTGCCACTCTCGCCAGCGAGGTAGTCGGCACCGCCGATCGCATACCCGGACATGGTATAGGCGTCGCCATAGAGCTGGTCGTTGCTCGAGCCTCCATAGAGCCTGTCACCGCCGCCGACGGCGAATTCGACCATGGAATAGCCATCGCCATAGAGCGCGTCCTCGGAGCTGCCGCCTTTGAGGATATCGGCTCCACCAGTGGCCGAGTTGATGAGCGTGCGTGCGTCACCGTAGAGAATGTCTGCTCCGCTGTCGCCGTTCAGCGTATCGGCTCCACCGATGGCTCGGGCGGCCAGGGTGTAGGAATCGCCATAGAGCCTGTCGTCATTGTTGCCACCGGACAGAAGATCCGCGCCACCTCTGGCCGAACCGGTCAGCTTGTGCGCATCGCCGTAGAGCGAGTCGTTGTCGCCTTCTCCATAGAGGCTGTCGGAGCCGCCGAGGCTATTCGACGACATTGTATAGGCATCACCGAAAAGCATGTCGTTATCGTAGCCGCCATACAGCCTATCGGCGCCGCCCCTGGTCGAGCCCGACATGGTGCGCGCATCGCCATAAAGCTTGTCGTAGCCGTACTCGCCCCAGATCCTGTCCGATCCGCCCTTGGCCGAGGAACCCATGGAGTAGGCGTCACCATAGACCGTGTCGCCATCGGCCCCGGCCCAAAGCGTATCGGCTCCGCCACGGGCGGTGAGCCGGAGTGTTCTTGCGTCGCCGTAGAGGTAATCGGCTCCGCTGTAGCCGTGAATCGAATCCCCTCCCGTAGTGCCTGAGATGCGTGTGTCGCTGCTGTCGCCGTATATGGTGTCGGAAGTGCTGCTGCCTTCGAGAAAATTTCTGCCCAATGAACCTGTTTTACGCGCCATTCTTATTGCACCTGAATCATACTGCTTCGCTGGAGGTCGTACCTTATTGGTTTGTTACAGGGTATCCATAACGTCCAGCTGCGTCATATGGACATACGTTCCCAAAATCACGCGCGGCAGCGATGCATGTGCGGGCTTGATGTTTCCGGCCCAGGATGCTTAGCCAACAGAGGTAATCCCCGGCACGAGGATATGATGAGCCGCTCCTCCCCCTCTCTCGATACGCTTTTCACCTGGATCCGGACCGAGAGCCCGACCTCCGACCGGGCCGGCGTCAACCTGATGATGGACCTCGTGGTCGCGCAGATGCAGGACGCGCCGGTGGCGGTCGAGCGCATTCCGGGCACGGACGGCCTGGGCGACGTGCTGGTGCTGCGGGCCGGCCCGCAGACGGGGGAGCCCGGCATCCTGGTGATGTCGCATCTCGACACCGTCCACCCGGTCGGCACCATCGAGAGAGACCTGCCGTTGCGGATCGAGGGCGATCGGCTTTACGGGCCCGGCATCTACGACATGAAGGGCGGCGCTTGGTTCTGCCTCGAGGCGTTCAAGGACGTGGCGCGCCGGGGCACGGCAGCGCGGCCGATCACCTTCCTGGTGACGCCGGACGAGGAGATCGGCTCGCCGATCACCCGGCCGATGATCGAGGATCTCGGCCGCCGCTCTGCCTATGCCCTCGTGACCGAACCCGCCCGCGACGGCGGCCAGATCGTCACCGCGCGCAAAGGGGTAGGGCGCTTCGACGTGCATGTGGAGGGCCGGCCTGCCCATGCAGGCTCGCGCCACAGGGACGGCCGCAACGCCATCTATGAGGCCGCCCGCCAGATCCTCGCCATCGAGGCCATGACGGATTATGCGCGCGGCATCACCACGACGGTCGGCATGGTCTCCGGCGGCACGGCGGTGAACACCATTCCGCAGCATTGCCGCTTCCCGGTGGACCTGCGGGTCGAGACTGTGGCGGACGGGGAGGCCGTGACGGCGGCGATCCTCGGGCTGAAGCCCCAGAATCCGGACTTCAAGGTCACCATCACCGGCGGCATGAACCGGCCGCCCTATGAGCGCAACGAGGCGACCTCCAAACTCTTCGACCATGCCAAGTCGCTCGCGGCCGAGATCGGCTTCGACCTCGTTTCCGCCCCCCGCGTTGGCGGCGGCTCCGACGGCAACTTCACGGCGGCGCTCGGCATCCCGACCCTCGACGGCCTCGGCATCGACGGCGACGGCGCTCACACGCTCCAGGAATACGGCCTGATCTCCTCCATCGCACCGCGCCAGAAGCTCATGACGCGCCTGCTGGAGACCTTGCGCTGAGGAACGACCTCCGCGGCTAGGCCGCCCAGCCGCGGATCAGCGCCAGCACCCCGTCGATGATGAACTGTACGGCGAGTCCCGCCAGGATCACGCCCAGGAGACGCGTCAGGACCACGTTGCCGGTGACACCGAGCCAGCGGGAGACGCGGTCGGCGGCGGAGAACACAACGAGGCAGATCAGAATCCCTAACGCAATCAGGATGAGCAGGGCCGAGAGATAGGCGACGTTGCCATCGGCGCGGCCGGCGAGCAGGATCACGGCGGTGATCGCGCCAGGTCCGGCCATGAGCGGAATGGCGAGTGGGAAGGCCGCGACGTTGCGGATATGGTCCTCGGTGATAGCGATGTCGGCGGTGTGCTGCTTGCGCTCGTTGCGGCGCTCGAACACCATCTCGAAGGCGATCCAGAACAAGAGCAGACCGCCCGAGATGCGGAAAGCCGGGATGCCGACCCCAAGCAGGCGCAGCAGAACCTCGCCCCCGAGTCCGAAGAAAGCCAGGATGCCGAAGGCGATCAGGCTCGCCCGCACGGCCACCCGGCGCCGCTCCGCTGCATTCATCCCTCGGGTCAGTGACACGAAGATCGGGGCCAGCGCCGGCGGGTCGAGGGTGACGAGCATGGTCACGAGGGCGGCGGAGATGTAGTCGAGGAGCATCGGCTGGACCTTTTTGCGAGCTTTGCGTTATGGCCTTCCCCGGCGCATTTGGCGAGGGGCAGGGCAACGATGTTCACGATTTTGGATCGGATCAGCTGGCCGGGGGATCCCGACAAGCCCAACGAGGACATCTGCGGCGTCTCGGGCGATTGGGCCTGGGTGATCGACACCTCGATCTTCCAGGCACCGTGCCCGTCATGCACGAGACCAGCGATGCCGTGTGGCTCGCGTCCTTCGCAGACGAGCGGCTCTCGAACCTTGCGCCGAATGCGGAGGACGGTGTGACCCTCCTGCGGCACGTCATGGAGGAGGCCCGCGTGGCCTACCGGGCCGTCGCGCCCGTGGAGCGGCATGAGGATTTCGTCACCTGGCCGCTCGGGGCCATGACCCTGGTCCGCCGTAAGGACAACGTGCTCGACGCCTGGACCTTCGGCGACACGACGGCCTATGTCCGACAGCCGGGTGGCACAGTGCAGGTGCTGGGGGATGCTCCGGGCCTGAGGGAGACGGAAGCCGCCATGGCTGCCGATTTGATGCGGCAGGCAGGCTTCAGACCCACGGCCATCCTGGCCGAACCCGTTTTCCTCGCCTGGCTCGGAGGCCGCCGCGAGCGCCAGCGCAAGAGCGGCATCCCGCCAGCTCTGCTGAGCCTCAACCCGGACGCCGCCGACCGCCTGCGGCACGATACGGCGCCCTGCGAGGATGGCACCGCAATCCTCCTTGCCTCCGACGGCTTCTCGGCTCTCGTCGATCTCTACCGCGCCATGGATGCCGGGGCGCTCGTGGAGGCGGCGCTCACGTCCGGCCTCGAGCCCTTGGCGAAGCTAGCGCGAGAGATCGAGACCGAGCGCGACCCGGACGGAACGCTCTATCCCCGCTTCAAGCTGAGCGACGACACGACAGCGATTTTGTTGAGGGCGTAGCGCGTCCCGCCTGTAGCCGACTACCCAAGACGCGCGTGTGTCATCCCTGGCGGTCGTGAGGCCGGGAAGGGGATCCATGGCGCTTGAGGGTGTGAGTGGTTTCCCTTCCCCTCCGCTGATGCTGCGGCCGGGAATGACACTCTCCATATCTTGACACCTACCCGTCATCCCCGGACTTGGTCCGGGGATCCACGTCTTTGACGCCGCTGAAGACGTGGATGGCCGGGACGAGCCCGGCCATGACGGTGAGAGTTATATGTTTTCATTTTGTTCTTTCGTCTGGCCCTAAGCTCAGCTATATCGTTGGACATCATTTCCCGTCGAGGGGCGCGCTCGCGCGACGTCGCAGAGGCGGGGCAAGGAGCGGTCCCGCTGCAGGCCTCGCGCCCCTGTGATCGCGGTTGGCCGATCCTGGCTTTGCTCCAGGTCCGCTGAAACAAACTGTGCGTGACGAGTAGCTTAGCTCTCACTGTCACCACACATCATCGAGCCGGGCTGCCCAACGCGCGCCCCTCGATCACCTCACAGGCTCGCAACTCACGCTGCGGGCTCACAGATTCTGGCTGTTTGACAACCCACTCACCAGCGTCATCCCGGACGGCATAAGCCGATCCGGGATCGTGCAAGCCAGCCTAGCACTGTCATCCCGGGGCTGCGCAGCAGAGCCCGGGATCCATGACCGCCGACGGGACAGAACAAGGCACGACGCCAAGCGCCTGCTGTTGAGACGTCATGGTAATGGAACCCCGCCTGCGCGGGGATGCCAGCGTCGAGGTTCCGGAACCCCATACTGTGCCCGATCTCGAATCGGCTTCGCTGCCCTCGATGGCGGCAGGTGAAACGGCGGAGTCCAATGAAATCAGGGCTTTATAGAGGACCTCTAAAGCAATTTCCTGGCCCGGTTGCCGCGCTAAGCGACTGCCACGGGTCGGAGCACGGTTTCAGTGCCGCTTAACCTGACAATAAGTTGCTGAAACGTAAACAGATTTCGTCCCTGTCCTTGCCTCTGGAAAACCCGTCAAAAAGCTTGAAAAACGTGGCGTTCTCCCCCATGTAAGAGCCTGATTTCAATTGGATTCGCGGGCCTGCCGGACGGCGTGACGAAGCGGCATCAATAAGCCGCCTCTCGCGAAAGGGCAGACCGTTTTAAGAAAGACCAACCTTGACCGATCCGAACGATATCCGCTCCGGCGGCCCCGGCGGGGACCAGCCGGCCAGCGACATCAAGCTCATTTCCATCGTCGACGAGATGAAGCGCTCCTATCTCGATTACGCCATGAGCGTGATCGTGAGCCGCGCTCTGCCCGATGCGCGCGACGGCCTCAAGCCCGTGCACCGGCGCATCCTCTACTCGATGCACGAGAACGGCTATACGCCCGACAAGAAATACGTGAAGTCCGCCCGCATTGTCGGCGACGTGATGGGTCAGTATCACCCGCACGGGGA
The DNA here is from genome assembly GCA_020697385.1 of Microvirga sp. Taxonomy (GTDB): domain Bacteria; phylum Pseudomonadota; class Alphaproteobacteria; order Rhizobiales; family Beijerinckiaceae; genus Microvirga. Next base: position 5,492 of record JAJFBI010000148.1, read on the forward strand.
CAGCGCGATCTATGACGCCTTGGTGCGCATGGCGCAGGACTTCTCGCTGCGCCTCATGCTCGTGGATGGGCAGGGCAATTTCGGCTCCGTGGACGGCGATCCGCCGGCGGCCATGCGCTACACCGAGTCCCGTCTCGCCAAGGCGGCGATGCCGCTTCTCGACGACATCGACAAGGACACGGTCGATTTCACGCCCAACTACGACGAGTCCAAGGACGAGCCGTCGGTGCTGCCGGCGCGCTTTCCGAACCTGCTCGTCAACGGCGCCGGCGGCATCGCGGTTGGCATGGCCACCAACATGCCTCCCCACAATCTGGGCGAGGTGATCGACGGCTGCCTGGCGCTCATCGACAATCCCGGCATCTCCGCCGAAGAACTGATCGAGATCATTCCCGGTCCGGACTTCCCGACCGGCGCCCTGATCCTCGGCCGCTCCGGCGCCAAGTCCGCCTACACGACGGGCCGCGGCTCCGTCATCATGCGGGCGAAGTCCGAGATCGAGGAGGTCCGCAAGGACCGCGAGGCGATCATCTTCACCGAGATCCCGTATCAGGTGAACAAGGCCTCGCTGATCGAGAAGATCGCCGAGCTGGTGCGCGAGAAGAAGATCGAGGGCATCTCGGATCTTCGCGACGAATCCGACCGCGACGGCATGCGCATCGTGATCGAGATCAAGCGCGACGCCATGGCCGACGTGGTGCTCAACCAGCTCTACCGCTATACGCCGCTGCAGACGAGCTTCGGCTGCAACATGGTGGCGCTCAACGGCGGCCGTCCCGAGCTGATGACACTCAAGGACCTGATCCAGGCCTTCGTCGACTTCCGTGAGGAGGTCGTGTCCCGCCGGACCAAGTTCCTGCTCAACAAGGCCCGCGAGCGCGCCCACGTGCTGTGCGGTTTGGCCATCGCGGTGGCGAACATCGACGAGGTGATCCGCCTCATCCGCACCTCGCCCGATCCGAACACGGCCCGCGAGGCGCTCATGGGCCGCGACTGGCCGGCGCACGATATCGCGCCGCTGATCGCGCTCGTGGATGATCCGCGCCACCGCATCAACGAGGATGGCACCTATCGTCTCTCGGAGACCCAGGCCCGCGCCATCCTCGACCTGCGCCTGCAGCGCCTCACGGCTCTCGGCCGGGACGAGATCGGCGACGAGCTGTCGAAGCTTGCGGCCGAGATCTCGGACTATCTCGAGATCCTGCGCTCCCGCGACCGTATCATGGGCATCATCAAGGGCGAGCTAGCGGATGTCCGCAATACGTTCGCCACCCCGCGCAAGACCCAGATCGTGGATTGGGAGTCCGATCTCGACGACGAGGACCTGATTGCCCGCGAGGACATGGTCGTGACCGTGTCCCATGCCGGTTACATCAAGCGCGTGCCGCTCTCGACCTACCGGGCGCAGCGCCGCGGCGGCAAGGGCCGTTCCGCCATGACAACGCGCGATGAGGATTTCGTCACCCGTCTGTTCGTGGCGAATACCCATACACCTGTGATCTTCTTCTCCTCCGAGGGCCAGGCCTACAAGGAGAAGGTGTGGCGCCTGCCGCTGGCTGCCCCGAACGCCAAGGGCAAGGCCCTGGTGAACATGCTGCCCAACATGCTGCCCATCAAGCAGGGCGAGCGCATCACCACCATCATGCCGCTGCCCGAGGACGAGGCGTCCTGGGACAAGCTCGACGTGATGTTCGCCACATCGCGCGGCACGGTGCGCCGCAACAAGCTGTCGGACTTCGTCCAGGTCAATCGCGGCGGCAAGATCGCCATGAAGCTGGATGAGGGCGAGCACATCGTCGACGTGCAGATCTGCTCCGAGAACGACGACGTGCTGCTCACCACGGCCAAAGGCCAGTGCATTCGCTTCGCGGTCACGGATGTGCGCGTCTTCAAGGGACGTGATTCCATGGGCGTGCGCGGCATCAACCTGGCCGAGGGCGACGACATCATCTCCATGGCGATCCTGCGCCATGTGGAAGCCACTGGCGAGGAGCGGGCGGCCTATCTCAAGATGCGTCGCGCCGTCACCGGTGAGCAGATGGGGGCGGATGCCGACGCATCGGACGATGCCGAGGAGGTTAGCGCCGATGCCACGCTCTCGCAGGAGCGCTATGCTCAGATGAGTGCGCTGGAGCAGTGCATCCTG
>JAJFBI010000149.1 GCA_020697385.1 Microvirga sp.
TTCAGCGCCGGAGCAGGGTCAGGTCCGTTGTGGCCCGGGTCGGACCGTCCACCCCAATGCGGTCCGTGACGACAATGCGAAAGCGGCCCGGGTCGAGGCTTGCCACCTTCATTTGGGCCGTTGTGTCCCCGTAAAGGGGCTGTGGCCATGCTATCGTCAGATCGAAATCCATTCCGGCTTGTCGGCCAGTAAGACGTGCCGTTCCGACCCGCGAGCCCGTATAGGTGCCGCTGACCTGACCGGAGCGGGGATCCCAGGCCAGATTGGCGCTTATGGATCTTGAGATGATGAGATAGGCCCGGCATATCCCCTGAAGAGATAGACTCGTTGCGCCTTGCTGCAGGATGGTGAAATGGCAGCGGACTTGATGCGACGTTGCATTGGGTCCTTCCACGATGCTGCCTGACCCAGAGAAGGAGCCGGCGTAGCGATCAAGGGCGGCGGGTGCGGCGCTCGCATAGCCTGCCAGGAGGCTGAGCAGCGGGATGATGCCATAAGGCAACCGGCGGGAATTGCAATCCATTGCTCCACCTGTTTACGCATCGACTGGTTGACCCGACCGAGCTAAACTCGATTATGCCCGATGGCACTCAAACTGAGAACCTCCCTCAGCCCATCGAGCCAAAAGGGCTAGGGTACTCGTCCGGGTACGCCCGCTGCCGATTGCCCCTTCACCCTCGGAGCAGGCTGACAGTATCATAACGCGCATGGGCTGGGCTCACGCGAGGAGGTCGGTGATGCCTCAGGATGAGACCGCCATGTACTCGCATCTGAGGACGCCACGGGCGGCGGCCGTGGCGGGCATTGTGTTTTCCATCCTGCTGGTCATCATCTTCTGGGTTTTCCGGAGCGCGGTGCCGGCCGATCCGTTAGATCCTGGAACCTGGCTGGCCGATGGCTCCCGGTCCGTGGCGCTGGCGCTGAACCTCATCCCTTTCGCGGGCATCGCCTTCCTCTGGTTCATCGGCGTGCTGCGCGACCGCCTCGGGCAGAGGGAGGATCGCTTCTTCGCGACCGTGTTTTTGGGGAGCGGTCTGTTGTTCCTGGCGAGCCTCTTCGTAGCGGCAACCGTTGTAGGCGCCTTGCTGCTCATTGCCCCATCCATCGAGATGACCGGGACGACTGCCCAGACCTTCCGCTTCGGACGCGCGGTCGCCTACATCCTGTTCAACGTTTATGCGATCAAAATGGCGGGCGTTTTCATGATCTCGACGTCCACGGTCGTCGTCTATACCGGGATCGCGCCCCGGTGGATGGCCGGGATCGGCTATGCACTGGCGGCGCTGGTTCTTCTCGGCAGCTTCTATTTCAGCTGGAGCATTATGGTTCTTCCGGTCTGGGTGTTGCTGATCAGCCTGCACATCCTAATCGACAACTTACGCAGTCAGGGCAGGAGCCTTCATCAATAACAGACTTGGAGCCGCGCGATGAGCGATAGGCTCAGCCTCACGCGGCCCAAGCGTTCGGATACAACACCAGACCATCCATGGAGAGGAGCCGTTAGGGCGGCGGCGCGGTTCCGTAAAAATGGAGTATGGCACTAATTGCCAAGCGCTCGTCCCAGTTGGTCAAGCACGCGCTCCAAAAGGGTTCACAATGTGTTCCGAACCGGACAGCCTGCCTAGTTCCATCCTGTGCACCTGTCGGAGGAGGGAGGATCACGATGAACAAATTTCTTTTGGTCTTGGGCGCCATCGCAGCGGGCGCCCTTCTGATCCCGGATGTTGCCGAGGCCCAGCGCGGCGGCCGTGGCGGAGGTGGCGCTCGCATTGGCGGTGGCGCGGGCTTCCGGGGTGGCAGCGTTGGTGCAGGTCCAAGGATGTACCTCCCACGGGGCGGCGTAGGAGGCCCCCGGGTTGGATTGAACCCCCGTGGGGGCAGAGGTCTCGCTGTTGCTGCCGGACGCGGCTGGGGTGGCGTGTACGCACCTCGCGCAATCTATCGTGGCGGTTATGGTCGATACGGCTGGCGGGCTCCCTATTATGGCCGCGTCGCAGGGGCCTATCGGCCTTACTATCGTGGCTACTATGGCCGAGGTTGGGGTTATCCGTATAGCGGTGCAGCGGTGGCGGCAGGGTTGATCGGCGGTTTGACCCTTGGAGCTGTGAGCTATCCATATTCCTATGGTTATCCCTATGACTACGGCTACTATGGCGAGAGCGAACCTTATGTTGCCTCGACTCTATGGCCTCCGTGCCTGCAGGGCCCTCCGCTTTGTACAGCCGCAGGATATCCAAATCTAAGCCTCCTGCGCAGGGCGCAGGGAGCCCCGTTCTGAAGTAGCCTGATTGCAGATGTCGACGCGGGGCGATGCATCGGGTGCGGTCCTGTTCCGCAAGAAGCTGCGGCCGCACCAAGTGCTCGCCTTCCTGAGACCCAGCCATCGTGAACGACAGCAATGGAGGACTGTGGCAGCGCGCACCATCGGGCGCGAGATCGGAAGCTGATGGCTCTGCCTGACTCCGTCCGCCGGCTGAACACTGCGGTCCAGACTATCTCAAGGACGAACTTGAGTAGGATTAGCCCAAATTGTCAACGGATTGTCCCTGCCGATCAAGCGCTAGGCCTCGGTCGGGCTAGAGTGATTCCTTCACCAGACGCAGGGGATGAGGTCATGGCTGGTAAGTCCTATCCTGACGCACACCCAGTGGCCGGGGCCTCCCTGCACAAGGTATCCTTGTTCCGGCCCTCCCTTCTATGGCTCCTCATTCTCGCTCCTGTCGCCGCTGTTCTCGATCATGCGGGCATCGTTCCGGCCGGCATCGTCTTCTTCTGTGCGGCACTGGCCATCGTTCCGTTCGCTAAGCTTATCGTGCAGGGAACCGAGCAGGTCGCCGTCCACACCGGCGCCACCATCGGGGGCCTGCTCAACGCCACCTTCGGTAACCTGCCGGAACTGATTATCGCCATGGCTGCCCTGCGGGCCGGGCTCCTGGAGATGGTGCGCGCCTCCATTATCGGAGCACTCCTCGCCAATCTCCTGGTGGCTCTCGGCCTGTCGTTCCTGCTCGGCGGCATTCGTCACCACAGCCAGGAGTACAACCCGAACGCCATCCGGACCTACTCCTCGACTATGGTGCTTGCTTGGATCAGCCTGGCGCTCCCAAGCGCCTTCCACCGCGCCCTTGAAGAGGAATCCCACCTTGGCGTCCATGCCACCCTGGATCTCGTTGTGGCGGTCGTCCTGTTGGGACTCTACGGGCTCTTCCTCCTCTACTCGCTGCGAACCCACCCAGAGACATTCGCAGAGTTGAACTCCCCGGTATCGCATGAGGGAGCTGGTGAGCACCCCACCATCGTGCGGGGCGTCGTGACGCTGCTGGTTGCGTCTCTTGGGGCAGCGTGGATGAGCGAGATCCTCGTTGGGGCCGCTGAGCAGGCCGGACAATCGCTGGGTATGTCACAGATGTTCATGGGAGTGATCGTACTCGCGCTCGTCGGCGGCGCGGCCGAGTCCGGATCGGCGATTGCCATGGGTCGGGCGAACCGTCCCGACCTCAGCATCGGCATCGCCTTGGGAAGCTGCGTTCAGATCGCTCTATTCGTTGCACCGATGCTCGTGTTGATTGCGCCGGTGATGGGGCAGCCACAGTTCCGGCTGGTGTTCTCGCAGGCCGAGATGTGGATGCTGTTCGGGGCGGTGCTTCTCGGAGCGACTGTGACCACGACGGGCCACTCAACTTGGTTCCGGGGGGCACAACTGCTCGCGCTCTACCTCATCATCGCGGCCATTCTCTACCTGATCCCAGCCACCCTGTCGTAGGACGCCGGCCATGTTGCGACAGCTACTCCTCGGCGGGGTCGTGAGCCTGGGCAACATCGCCATTCATTCCGTCGTAATGACAACCGTCATAGGCACCGCCCGCACAGCCTTGAAGTGGAAGCGCCAATCCCCCGCATGGCTTGCGGTCGTTATGGTCACAACCGTCGGGCTGTTGATGGCCGCGCATGTCGCTGAAGTCATTGCTTGGTCACTTGCTTATGCAATCCTTGAGGTGGTGCCCGCCGGGACGGATGCTCTGTATTTCGCCTTTGTCAACTACACGACGCTTGGCTACGGCGACATCGTGCCGGTCGAGCGCTGGCGTCTGCTCGGCCCGATGGCGGCCATGAACGGCGTACTGCTGTTCGGCTGGTCGACGGCTGTCATCTTCGAGGTGCTGAGACAGGCCATGCGGAGCCGCAACCGGATAGGTGAGCCATGAGCTTTGCAAGAAAGGCCGTTATGGTTCGAACAACATCTGCCGAGGTTCGCGTGGGGGCGTTCGCACTCAGCTCAATCCCTCAAGTGCGGTCCTCCCGCGGCTGGGTGACCCAGCCGTTTGCCCAAGGTACGTCGGCGAGGCGCGAGTTGCGATAGCGCTCATCCGACGTCACCTCCTCGCCGATCCAGTCGGGCAGCACCACTGCTTGCTGAGGATGGCAGAGCTCGATCTCGGCGAGGACGAGACCGGAGTTCTCGCCGGCAAACTCGTCCACATGCCACACCATTCCGGCGTGCAGGACTTGGTGGCGCACCTTCTCGATCAACCGGCCGTGGCAGAGCTTGAGCAAAGCTTCTGCCTCGTCGACCGGAATCTCGTACTCGAACTCAGGTCGGACGCGACAGTTGCCGACCCCCTTGATGGTGAGAAAGCCGCGAGAACCGACGCGTCGAACCCGGACGGTCACCTCACCCTTGCAAAGATAGCCCTGGTGATATCGCTGGCCAGGGTCCAGCTTGCGCCATCCATCGTGCCTTACCAGGAACTTGCGCTCAATCTCGATACGCATGATCGGCGTCCTTCAGGTCGCTCCATGATAGTGAAATACGGCCGCATCGATTGTGGGGAAGAAGCGCGTCTCGTCGAACCGGTCGAACAGCCCAAACCGCCGCAGCTTGTCCTTGACCGGATCCTTCAGTTCAGCGAACCGGAGCTCGATACCTCGAGCCAGAAGTGCTTCATCGAGTTCGGTGAGCGCATCGGCCGCCGTCACGTCAACGCTTGTGACCGGAGCCGCAGCGACCACCACGCACCGCACCGGCGTCGGCGACTCCGCAACAGCAGCGAGAACGCGCTCGCGGAACAGCTCGGCGTTGGCAAAAAACAGCGGTGCATCCCAGCGGAACAGGACCAAACCGTCGATCCGACGAGCATCGGGGTGGCGCGTGATATCGTGGTAGCCCTCGATACCGGCAGGACGGCCCAGGACGGCGGAGTAGGGGCGCCAGCCGTCCCAGAGAAACTCAATCACCGCTATGACGATTGCCAGGCCGATCCCTGGAATGGCACCGAACACGGCCACGCCAGCGAAGCAAGCGACGGAAAGCCAAAATTCCCAACGCTGGATGCGGTAGATCCGCTTGAGGTCGGCGACTTCGAACAGTCCGATGGCCGACGCAATGACGACGGCAGCCAGGGCGGATGTTGGCAGGCTCCGCAGCAGGTCAGGCGCCATCAGCAGCAGCAAGGCGATGGCGAGCGCACCGACGATGCCGGTCAGTTGCGTGCGTGCCCCGGCGGCTTCGGCCACAGGCGTGCGCGAGCTGCTGCTGCTGATCGGAAAGCCTTGGAAGAACCCGGTGGCGAGATTGGCCGCTCCCAGCCCTACCATCTCCTGATTGGGATCGACCGTAGTGCGGGTCCGTGCGGCATAGGCACGGGAGAGCACGCTGGTGTCGGCAAACGACACCATGGCGACGGCGCAGCCGCCAATCAGCACCGGAACGATGTCATTGATCCCTATCCAGGGGATTGCGAAGCCGGGAAGGCCTTGTGGAAGTGACCCTAAGATTGCCACGTCGTGGCGTTCAGCGAGGTCGAGCGTACCAACGAGGACGGCGGCACCGATCACCGCGACCAGGATGCCGGGCACACGCTTGCTGCCCCGCAGCAGCAGGATCACCGCCAGCGTCGCTGCCCCGACTGCGAAAGCAACCCAGTTCGACCTGCCGGTTAGGATGGCTCCACCGATGGTCCACAGATCCCGCAATGGTCCCGTGCTCTCAACCGAGAAGCCGAAAAGTTTAGGAAGTTGGCTGATCAGCACAGTCAAAGCGATGCCGTTCATGTAGCCGTAGCGGATTGGTTTGGACAGGAGCTCGGTCACAAAGCCCAAGCGTCCCAGCCCGGCCAAAATCAAAACCGTCCCTGACACCAGGGCCATCATGCCGCCTATGACGACGGCACGCTGGGGATCCCCGCCGGATAAGGGCAGCACAACGCCGAGGATGACGACTGCAAGGGCCGAGTCCGGGCCAAGGACAAGAATGCGGCTGGGGCCGAATGCCGCGTAGACCAGCAAAGGGATGATCGTGGCATAGAGGCCACAGATGCCCGGCAGGCCGGACGCCACTGCGTAGGCAATCCCGACGGGGACAAGCATGGTCGCCAGCACGAGGCCGGCCACAACGTCGTGTCCAAGCCATGCGGTCTCATAGCCGAGAAGGGTGCGCAGCCCCGGCATCCACCGCAACCATCCGGCCTCCTGGCTGATTCCGTGGGCAGCCAACGTTGTGCCTTGAGTTCCTGGGCTTCGAGCCTCATGTCCAGTTGCGTCAATGCCTCCATCCACAGGTGGCATTGTTGTGGTGTTCATCGGGCCCGGCGGAGGTGGTTTCATCGGGTTCGTGCCGGTCATGACCGCGCTCCGGGGTGATCCCTCCTAGAGCTCAGTACCGTGCCAGCACGATGTGCGACGCCGGCAGTCCGTCCTCGGCTCCCTTCGGTCGCGGCTGAGGCTTGGGCACCTTCGGCAACGCGACCTTGACCTTCTCGTAAGGGACTTGGTCGAGCATATGCGCAATCAGGTTGAGGCGCGCCCGGCGCTTATCGTCGGAGGGAACGACATACCAGGGGCAGTGCGTCGTGTCGGTAGCCTGCAGCATGTCCTGATAAGCGAGGGTGTAGTCCCACCATAGGCGCACCGACTCCGTATCCATGGGGCTGAGCTTCCAATGCTTCATCGGGTCTTCGATCCGGTCTGCAAAGCGACGGCGCTGCTCGTCCTGACTGACATCGAGAAAGTACTTGAGCAGGATAATGCCGTTGTCGACGATCTCCTTCTCGAATGACGGCACGAGGCGCATGAACCGCTCGTACTCGTCGTC
>JAJFBI010000761.1 GCA_020697385.1 Microvirga sp.
GGCCACATCCTCCAGCTCCGCGATCAAGCCCTGGAGATCGACCTCGTCGAGCCGGCGCGCGCGCAGGAGATCCAACTGCGCCAGCAGCCAGGCATAGTGGTCGTCATGTCTGGGCAGCGCCGGCTTGGGGGCGTTGCGAACGAGCTGCGTAGCCATCCAGGCCCTTTCCGCTTCCTCGGCGACTATGCGCGCAACCAGGCCCGGCCACAACGGACCGGGCGGCTGCCGTGCGCACGCTCGAGGCTTCCCGGTCCTGAGCCTTCCACCCCCTCACACGTTGAGCAGCAGATGCTCACGCTCCCAGGAGCTGATCACGCGCTGGTACGCATCGTGCTCGGATGCCTTAACCGCCAGCAGCACCTCGATGAAGTCTTCCCCCAGGCACTCCTTCAGCGCGGTCGAGTATTTCAGCTTGCGCATGGCCTCGGGCATCTGCTGCGGCAGGGTCTGGGCCAGGCGGTAGGCGCTGCCCTTCATGGGCTCGGAGGACTCGATCTTGCGCACCATGCCGAGCCAGCCGCAGGCGAGCGAGGCGGCGATGGCCAGATAGGGGTTGGCGTCGGCGCCGGCCAGGCGGTTCTCGACCCGGCGGGCCTCGGGAGTGGAAGCCGGGACGCGCAGGCCGACGGTGCGGTTCTCCACGCCCCAATGGACGTTGATGGGTGCCGTGGAGTGGCGGCGCAGACGGCGGTAGGAGTTCACGTTGGGAGCCAGGAGCGGCATCGCCGCCGGAAGGTATTCCTGCTGCCCGCCGATGAAATGGAGGAAGAGCTCGGTGTTCTCCCCATCCGGCGTCGCGAACAGATTGCGTCCGGTCTCGAGGCTGTAGACGCTCTGATGGACGTGCATGGAGCTGCCGGGCTCCTGCTCCATCGGCTTGGCCATGAAGGTCGCGTAGATGCCGTGCTTAAGCGCCGCCTGACGCAGCGTGCGCTTGAAGAGGAAGGCCTGATCGGCGAGTGCCAGCGGGTCACCGTGGTTGAAGTTGATCTCCATCTGGGCAGCACCCGCCTCGTGCGAGAGGGTGTCGATGTCGATCTCCTGGGCTTCGCACCAGTCGTACACATCCTCGAACACGGGATCGAACTCGTTGACGGCGTCGATGCCGAAGGACTGCCGGGCGGTCTCCTGCCGGCGCGAACGGCCGATCGGCGGCACCAGCGGGTAGTCCGGGTCTTCGTTGACCTTGGTGAGGAAGAACTCGAGCTCGGGTGCCACCACCGGGCGCCAGCCATGCTCCGCATAGAGACCGAGGATGCGGCGGAGGACCTGCCGGCTCGAGATCGCGACCGGCTCGCGATCATGATAGATGCAGTCGGCGATCACCTGCGCCGTCGGCTCCTCATACCAGGGTACCAGACGGATGGTGTCGGGATCGGCCTTGAGAATGATGTCCCGGTCGACCGGATCGGTGACGTCCTCGTCCGGATAGTCGCCGGTGTATGTCTGGATGAAGATGCTCTCCGGTAACCGGAGGCTCTCGTCCTCGATCGAGCGCAGGAACTTGTCGCCGGGGAGGATCTTGCCGCGCGCGATGCCGTTGATGTCGGCGACGATGCACTCGACCTCGGTGACCCGGCGTTCCCTAAGCCACTGCTGAAAGTCGGCCATCGCCGGCCCTCCGGTTGGCCTGCGCCCGGGCCGCGGCTCCAAAGGCGGCAAACAGGCGCCGCGAGACCGGGTTCTCCAGCACCTGCCATTCCGGATGCCACTGCACGCCCAGAGCGAAGCCCTTGGCCGCCTCCACGCTCACGGCCTCGATCGTCCCATCTTCGGCCACCGCCTCCACCAGGAGGCCCGGCGCCAGTCTGTCGATCCCTTGCGCGTGCAGAGAGTTGACCTCGATCCGGGTGGCGCCGCCCAGAAGCGCCTGAAGCCGGCCGCCGGAGGTGACCTCCAGCGGATGAGCGAGCCCATAACGCTCGGGCCTGGTCTTGGTCTTGTCGGAGCGGTGGTCGCGGCGGCCCGGCAGCTCGTGCACATGCTGGTGCAGGCTGCCGCCCAGCGCCACGTTGAGCTCCTGGATGCCGCGGCAAATGGCAAGGAGCGCCATAAAGAGCGGGATCGACGTTGGACGGGCTGCCGGTGACGAGGATGCCGTCCAGCCTGTCCAGCAGCGCCTCAAGGTCCAGTCGTTGCCCGAGGGCCGGGATCAGGACCGGGATCGCCTCAGCGCCGGCGACGACGGCATCGACATACTTCTCGCCGACGCTGTGGAAGTGGATCTCGTCCCGGGGCTTCAGGCAGGAGGTGATGCCGATCAGCGGCATGGAGGAGCGGTGGGTCATCTGGTCAGTCCGCAAGGTCACCGGCAGCTATAAACCAGTGCCGCGGAAGCGTGGAGGGCAGATCGCCGACGAAACGAAAAGGGGGCCTCCCGCCCTGGGAGGCCCCCTTGCCCGTTCGCGTCAGCCGGCGCTCTCCGCTGCCCTGAGCACCGGCCGCAAGATACTCGAAACCGTCAGGCGGCTTCCCTGGCGGGGCTGTCGATCACGACCCGCGGCCGGGGAGCAGCAGCACCGATCTCGATCTTGCGCGGCTTCATCGCCTCCGGCACCTGCCGCTCGAGCTGGATCTCGAGCAGGCCGTTGCTCAGCTTCGCTCCCACCACCTTGACGTGGTCCGCGAGCTGGAAGCGGTGCTCGAAAGCGCGCTGCGCAATGCCGCGGTGCAGGTACTCGACGTCCTTCTCCTGCTCCTGGATCTGACCGCGCACGGTCAGCACGTTCTCATGCGCCGTGATGTCCAGGTCCTGCTCGCCGAAGCCCGCCACGGCCATCGAGATCCGGTACTGGTTCTCGCCGGTCTTGGCGATGTTGTAGGGCGGGTAGGAGAGGTCGCGCGACGCCTCGCGGAAAGCAGCGTCGAACAGCTTGTCAAGACGATCGAAGCCGACCGTCGAACGGAAAAGGGGAGATAGATCAAGGCTACGCATCACAAGCCCTCCATTGAGCGACTTCATGCCAGGCTCGTCTTCCGACCGAGCCTCCGGAACTGTGGTACCATATCGGCTGATCCTGGTTCCGCTCCGGATGACCTTCGATTTGGTGAGATCGCCTGCCGCCGCAAGAGGGTCGCCGAAGATTTTTTCGTGCTGATCCAGTGTCCTAGCCCGCCTGACGCCCCCGGCAGCAAGCGCCCGTTCGGCCCGGCCCGCAGAAGAATCAGCATACCTCGTCCATGTAACGCTGCAGCAAACCGCCGGGGCGTATTACCGCCCAAGGAAACCAAAGCACCAAAGTGCCTGCTCGCCGGCCATGAATGGTCGCACCGCCCTTCCCTCGCCCGCTACTGCAACCGTCTCCGGGATGGTCCAGCTCTCGCGCTGCAGCGTCACCCGCTCATCGTTTACCGGCAGGTCATAGAATCGAGGCCCGTTCAGCGACGCGAAGGCCTCCAGGCGGTCAAGGGCTCCCTCCTTGTCGAACACCTGTGCGTAGAGCTCCAGCGCCGCCGGGGCGGAGAAGCAGCCAGCACAGCCGCACTCATTCTCCTTGGCAGCAACCGGATGCGGCGCGCTATCGGTGCCGAGGAAAAACTGCGGACTTGTTGTTGCCGCACGTCGCAGGGCGAGCCGGTCGGCTTCGGTCTTCAGGATCGGCAGGCAATAGAGGTGTGGGCGGATGCCGCCCGCCAGCATGGCGTTCCGGTTCAGCATCAGGTGCTGGACCGTGATGGTCCCGCCGACGCGGGACGGTTCCGCCTCGACGAAGCCCACGCCCGCAGCCGTGG
>JAJFBI010000150.1 GCA_020697385.1 Microvirga sp.
ACGTCCGTCATGCCGAGATTGGCGATGGTCGTGCCGACCGTCGTATCATTGACGGAGATGCCGATAAGCAATCCTAAGGTGAACAGGGAGTTCATGAGCGGCTTGCCCCATTCCGTTTCAGTGGCGCAGAAATGCGCATCGATGTGGAGCGGCTGAGGGTTCAGGGTCATGTTGGAGAACAGCATGTTGTCCATCTGCGTCACCGTTCGAGTCAGGCGGTGGGTGATGGTGGTGCCGACGGTAAAATCCTCGAAGTAGAGACCGCCTCTCGGATGCCTGCTTTCGTCGTTCATGATGGTGACCTCTGATTCTCAGCCAGCACGTTGAAGCGCGTGCCTTCCGTTGCCGTCAATAGCCGAACTGCTCCCGCAGGATGCGCTCATCGAGGCTGTGGCCTGGATCGTGCAGCATCACGAGGTCGACGCTGCGGTCCATGGATACATCCACTCGGGAGACGTTGCGGAATTCGGTGTGGTCGGCGACTGCGCTCACCGGCCGGTTTCCGGCCTCCAGAACCTCGATCTGGATTTTGGCATAATCCGGAAGCAGGGCGCCGCGCCAGCGCCGTGGACGGAAGGCGGAAATCGGCGTGAGGGCGAGCAACGGGGCGTTCAGGGGCAGGATCGGCCCGCCGACCGAGAGATTGTAAGCGGTGGAGCCAGCCGGTGTCGCCACCAGGATGCCGTCGGCACTGAGTTCGGGGATGCGCACCCGGTTGTCGACGCTCACCCGCAGCTTGCTCGCCTGGTAGGTTTGGCGCAGCATCGAGACCTCGTTGATGGCCCGCGCCGTGTGGGCCACCCCATGGACATCCCAAGCTACCATCAGGAGCGGGTGGACCACACTGCGCTCGGCTGCTTCCAGGCGCTCGAACAGGTCCTCCTCCCGGAAGTCGTTCATCAGGAAGCCGACGGTGCCCTTGTTCATGCCGTAGATGGGCTTGGCCGTGCCCATGAACCGATGAAGGCTCTGCAGCATCAGGCCGTCACCGCCAAGGGCCACGATGACGTCGGCCTCCTCGGGAGCGGCGCTCGGGTAACGATCCTGCAGGATCTTGAGCGCGCCCTGCGCGTCGGGCGTGGTGCTGGCCACAAATGCGATGTTGTTGAAACGACGGGCCATGCCCAGTTACCCTCGCTGCGTCCTGTAGGATGCGGAGGAAAGGCATAGCATGGATCGCCCGCTACTCGTCTATACGACCTTTCCCGATGTGGACATCGCGCTGTCGATCGGGGAGGGGCTGGTCCGTGACCGGTTGATCGCCTGCATCAATGTGCTGCCGGGGATGCGGTCCGTCTATGCCTGGAAGGGTGCCGTCGAGCAGGGGCAGGAGGCGGTTGCCATCCTGAAGACCCGACAGGGCCTTCAGGATCAGGTGCATCAGGCTCTGAAGGAGCGCCATCCTTATGAAACGCCGGTCGTTCTCTTCATCGAGCCGACCGGCGGAGATGCGGCCACCCTGGAGTGGCTTCTTGCGGAAACAGACGCAGGCTTGCCTTAGACCGCCGGGTTCCACTGAACGGGCACGAAGCGGAAGCCGTTGCCATCCTTGGCGATGTGACCCGTTCCTGGGAAGGGAGCGTGGTAGAAGGCGACCTGCGCCCGCTCGGAGGCAGCCATGTCCAGCAGCCGACGGCGGGTGGCGCGGGCCTGATCCGGATCCATGTCGAACACCGCCGCCCAATCGGGATTGCGCACGAACAGAGCCGGGTGGTTCGTGGTATCCGACATGATCATCAGTTTGCCGTTGCCGGAGGAGAGCATATAGACCGTGTGACCGGGCGTATGTCCCGGAGCTGCCACGGCGGTCAGGCCCGGCACGACCTCCTTGTCCATCTCGTAGCGCTTCACATTGTTGGCGATGGGCCCGAAGACGCGGCGGGCGCCCTGGAAGGCACCTTTCATGCCCTCCGGCGCCTGGTTCATGCGCGCATCGTCCATCCAGAAGGTCCATTCCGCGGCCGGGACCATAACTTCGGCATTCGGGAAGACAGCGGTGCCATCCTTCAGGCGCAGGCCGTTGATGTGGTCGCCGTGGAAGTGACTGATCACGACCGTGTTCACCTGGGCCGGATCGAACCCGGCGGCGCGGAAGTTCGCCATCCAGCGGCCTGAGGTCGGCGCTCCCATGTCGCCGTTGCCGGTGTCGAGCAGGGTCAAGCGGCCGCCGTTATTGAGCACGAGCGTGTTGAAGGTGATCGGCAGCGCGTTGCCAGGGAGGAAGGCCTCCTGCATGGCCTGCTGCACCTGGGACAGTTCCGCGTTACGGACGAAGCCCTCCAGGGGGCGCTGCGCGAAACCGTCATTGATCGCCGTTACCTCGATGTCGCCGACCTTATAACGATAGAAGCCTGGCGCTTGGCGCGAACCCGCCCCCTGGGCGGGACCCGACGCGGAAGGAGCGGTCTGAGCCAGGGCAGGCCCGACAATTGGAGTGGCGGCGAGAGCAGTGCTGGCAAGAATGGTGCGGCGTGTGATGGTCATGAGCGTCTCCAGGCGTGAGAGCAAAAGCCTAGAACGGCCCCGCTTGCATGCAAGAGCACGTTCTTTCACAAGTCAGCGAGCGGGACAGGATCTTAGCCCTTATCTGCCCCGGGTGAGATGGTGCAGGGCAATGCCGCTGGTTGTGGCGACATTGAGGGAGTCGAAGCCGCCGCTCATCGGGATGGATACGGTCCGGGTCCGGGCCATGAGCTCCGGCGGCAGGCCAGGGCCTTCAGCCCCCAGCAGCAGGGCTGTGCGCCGGGCGGGCTGGACCTCCGAGAGGACCTCTTTGCCGGACGGGGAAAGGGCAATCACTTCGAAGGAGGCCCCCTCCAGCGCCTGCACCAAGACATCGGCCGAGGGAGCACGCGTAAAAGGGACCACCAAGGCGCCGCCGACCGAAACGCGGATCGCTTTGCGGTAGAGCGGGTCGCAGGTCTCCTGATCGAGCAGGACCGCATCCGCCCCGAAGGCGGCCGCATTCCGGAAGATTCCGCCCACATTGTCGTGGTTGGCAAGGCCGACCATCACGACCACGAGGGCCTTTTCCGGCAGGCCCGCAACGAGAGCTTCGACCGGAGGCATTACCGGTCGCTTGGCAATGGCGAGAATGCCGCGATGAATGGGAAATCCCACGATCGCGTCCATCACCTGCCGGTTGGCGATGTAGACAGGCACCTCAGACGGCAGGGAGTGGAGTGCATCGTTCAGGCCCTCCACGCGTCCTTCGCCCAGAAGAAGCGATTCGATCTTGAAGCGGCTCTGTCTCAGCAGCACCCTCAGGACCACCTCGCCCTCCGCGATGAAGCGATGCTGGCGGCCGAGGAGGTCCCGCTCCTTCACAGCCCGGTATGCTTCAATTCGCGGGTCGTCAGGATCAGAGATGGCGATCAGCACAGGTTCTTGTCGAGGCGTCGGAATGGTTTTCGGCATTCGGCCTGTTTAATGCCGGATCTCGGCTTTGCCTATGCATGGAGGTCGAGCGGAACAACAGGTTTGCATGCCGGTTAGCCCTGCAAGGACAGTCGGGCCGTTTCGAGATGGCCCTGCGAAGGAGCAGGATGATGTGGGATATAGCCGATGGTTGGGTCTGGGCATTGGTGATCGTCGGCGGCCCGTTGCTGATCGGCATCTTCATGGCCGTTGCCGGCAGCCGACGCCGCAGGTTGACGCGAACCGAGCAGAAGGTCTCCGACGAGGTTGCGCACAAGAATTGGGGAAAAGAGCAGATTCGCTAGAAGCTTGGCCTCCGTCCTGCGGTGAAACTCTCACCGGAGCAGCCCTGGCTTCAAGGCTGTAATGGGCTGTTCAATCGATTTCCCGGCGGTCCGGCCCAGGACCCGCCGGGCCTCCGCCGCGCGCATGGGCCATTTCCCGGGACAGTCGCGTGGCGATGATCCCGGCAATGACGCCAGAGGCGGCTGCCGCTGAGCCAATAACGTTCAGTAGGAATACCTCCATCAATGCCTCCAGCCATAGGGCGAGGCAGCCTAGGCGGATTGCGGAGAACTATCGCCTGGGAAGAGGGGCTACCCCCGCGGGAGCAAGGCTCTCGAAAGAGCAGGAAGCAGCGGTTGATTCACAGGCAGCGGCGGCTGAACAGGGGTTCAATTACCGGTGATGCAGAAAGCCCCAGCATGTTGCTGGGGCTTTTCTCGAAGCTGTCGCCATTTCAAGGATGTTGGAATGGTGCCGGTGGAGAGGATCGAACTCCCGACCTTCGGTTTACAAAACCGCTGCACTACCGCTGTGCTACACCGGCTAATCTCGCAGGGCTGAGGTAGCAGTACGCGAAGCGGGACGCAAGTTCCCTCAAAAAGTAAATATTAAGTGCTCCAGCACACCGAAACCAACCTCTGATTCTGGAATTGTTAGGCAAACAGCAATCACGGAGTTGGTGCCATGAAGGCCTTAGGGGCTTCTGTTCAATCGAGGATCCCGCCGCAAGGCGTTCTCAAAGTTCTGGCCGTTCTTTCGGTCTTTGCAGGCGCAGGCCTGTTTGGGGCAGCTGAAGCTGCGCCGGCAAGCCACGGTGTGGCTGCAAAGCCCGCCAAGGAGACTGTGACGGCGGTTTCCGCGAGGGATGTGGAGACCACGTCGTCGGTTCAGCCCACCACGGGCAGCGATGCGTATTGCGACATCTCCCGCAAGCGGATGTTCGTCGAGGGTGAAGGCTGGATCGTGCGCCGTGTGACCACCTGCTACTGACAGCCGGCCCCTTGCCAACGAAAAGCCCCGCCTTTCGGCGGGGCTTTCCTGTTTGATAAGAGGCTTTTGGGAAGCTTAACGCCTCGCGCTTGCGCCCTCGTACGTCATGATATCCCGGTCCTTGGTCTCCGGCACGAAGAGGAGACCGACCACGAAGGTCACCAGGGCGATCACGATCGGGTACCACAGGCCGTAGTAGATATCGCCGGTGGCCGCCACCATCGCGAAGGCGGTGGGAGGCAGCAGGCCGCCGAACCAGCCGTTGGCGATGTGGTAGGGGAGCGACATCGCGGTGTAGCGGATGCGGGTGGGGAAGAACTCCACCAGGGCCGCGGCGATCGGGCCGTAGACCATCGTGACGTAGATCACGAGGATCGTCAGGATGCCGATGGCCTTGAGAGCCTGGGCGTTGCCGAGGGCGTCGAAGAAGCCGCCGACCTTCAGGATGCTCGGGTCGCCGGCCTTCGGGTAGCCGACTTCGGTCGCTGCAGCCGAGAACGCCGTAATGTTGGCCGGAATGGCCGGGGCGATCGGGACTTCCTTGCCGTTGAAGGTCACCTTCGGAGTGGTGCCGGCGGCCGCCGGAACGAGCTCGTACTTCACGGCCGAGCGGGCCAGAGCCACGCGGGCGATGTCGCACGGAGCCGTGAAGGTACGGATGCCGACCGGATCGAACACCGAGCCGCATGCAGCCGGGTCGGCCACGACCTGGACCTTTGCCGTTTCCAGGGCTTGGTTCAGGTTCGGGCTTGCAACGTTCGTCAGGGCGCCGAAGAGCGGGAAGTAGGTGATCGCCGCGATCAGGCAGCCGCCGAGAATCACCGGCTTGCGGCCGATCTTGTCGGACAGGATGCCGAACACGATGAAGCCGCCGGTGCCGAGGATCAGCGACCAAGCGATCAGCACGTTTGAGGTGAGCAGGTCGACCTTCAGGATGCTCTGGAGGAAGAACAGGGCGTAAAACTGGCCCGTGTACCACACCACGGCCTGGCCGATGGCGAGACCGACGAGGGCAATCAACACCATCTTGGCATTGCCCCACTGGCCGAACGCCTCCTTAAGGGGAGCCTTCGACTGGGTGCCCTCTTCCTTCATCTTCTTGAAAGCAGGCGATTCGTTCATCTGGAGACGAATCCAGACCGAAATGCCGAGCAGCACCACGGAGAGCAGGAACGGAATGCGCCAGCCGGCGATCGGCCAGCCTTCACCGGTCTGGAAGCCGGCCTCGCCCATCCAGGTGCGAAGCACGAGAATGACCGCGAGAGACAGCAGCAGACCGACGGTCGCAGTGGTCTGGATGAAGCTGGTGTAGAACCCGCGACGGCCCACCGGAGCGTGCTCGGCCACATAGACCGCAGCGCCGCCGTACTCGCCGCCGAGCGCGAGGCCCTGGAGCATGCGCAGCGCGATCAGGATGACGGGGGCGATCCAGCCGATCTGATTGTAGCTGGGCAGCAGGCCGACCAGGAAGGTCGAGAAGCCCATGATCAGGATCGTGACCAGGAAGGTGTACTTGCGGCCGACGAGATCGCCGATGCGGCCGAAGAAGATGGCGCCGAAGGGGCGGACCAGGAAGCCTGCCGCGAAGGCCAGGAGCGCGAAGACGTTACGGGTCGTCACGTCGAAGGCGGAGAAGAACTGCGCGCCGATGATCGTGGCGAGAGAGCCGTAGAGATAGAAATCGTACCATTCGAAGACGGTGCCGAGGGATGAGGCCAGGATGACCTTTCTCTCCTCCCGCGTCATCGGCCGCGATGCGGCGGCCGGACGCGGCGTAGTTGCTGCTGTTGCCATAGGGTTCCCTTCCATTGACATGCCCGGTCTGATCCGGGTTCTGGGCCGCAAGCCCGCATACCGGGCTTTGAGCCGAGGCATCGTGACTGCTCCGCGCAGCCAAGAATCCATCGAACGGGAGGCTACCTCCGGCCTTTCTTTCCACAATTCCCAATTGGTATTTGCGACTTCCGTCTAAGAAGTTGCCGTTTCTATGCAATTCTTGATTTGGGCCAGTATGTTAGCGTTGCAATCGGGTTTGTTATTTGACGCTGCGGAAGGCGCCTTTGACCACAGCAAAAAGGGAAATCGCGGCTGCATTCGAGACGTTGAGGCTCTTGATGGCGCCCGGCATGTCCAGGCGTCCGATCACGTCGCAGCATTCCCGCGTTCTCTGCCTCAACCCCTTTCCTTCGGAGCCGAGCACGAGAACGACCGGCAGGCGGATGTCGATCTCATCCAGATTGGACTCGCCCGAGGAATCGAGCCCGATTCGCTGGTAGCCGCGCTCGCCGAGGGCCGTCAGCGTATCGCTGAGATTTCGAACGATCATGAAGGGCACGTGCTCAAGGCCGCCGGAAGCGGATTTAGCC
>JAJFBI010000151.1 GCA_020697385.1 Microvirga sp.
CACCGTCTTGCCAGTCGCGATATCGAACCGCTTGCGTGGCTTTGTCTTCTGGACCGTGAACGTGCCTAGTTCACGAATCTCTACAGTGTGGCCTGCCTTCAGCCGTCTCGAGATCTCGTAAAGGGCAACCTTGACGGCAGCCACTGTCACATTGCGACCCAAGGAATGTGAGCCTCACGCCCAGTCCTGCGACATGCCTCCACAAATACTTCGGCGATCGATTCCAGCAGCTCGGCCTTAGTCAGTTTCATCATTTCTCCAACCGTAGGCTAATTCGCCTTAGCCCATTGCGACTCTCAAGCATTGTTTTTTGAGAAAGCCCAACAGCAGGCATTTTTATCCAAGCGCCCCCGGATTTCTGTACCAAACGAAAGCCCTCGTTACACCGCCCTCAATCTACTTGAGAAGCCGCAGCCTGCAAATTTATTTCGCAGCGGCGCTGATCGGGTAACTGGGTCATCGAGCTGCTCGAGTTTCAGCTGTGATCGTGCTTTATCCAGGGTCGCGAACGAGAAGGCGGGGATATGCTTGCCTGCTTCTTTTGCTTTGATGACGATGTCGATTTGAAGCACATACGACGAAAGGGCGCGGTGCGTCGCTAATGCAAGGCGACCTGCATCAGCGAGCTTTCGGGCGAGAAGGTCATACTCACCCAAAGCCTGTTCAGTGTTCAGCGGAAAGAAACACGCCGGAATTTGCTCCGCGGAGTTCAAGTCGAGCCTCCCTTTAGTTATCTGGGCTTCGGACTCATAAAGCTCAAGGCTCACGCTTTGTTCTCTTAACGCGTTACCAGGCGATCCACTGCCGCTTTTTTTGCGCCGGAGCGCGATTCTTCAGCCCCCCGCCGGTCCTGACCCCATTCGAACTCGTCTTTAACTCGACCCGCACCCCGGTCATCTCTTGCCGGAGCAGGAATTCGATGGGTGAGGGGGCCGGTCAGATCACGGTCACAAGTGTGGAATCGACGCTAAGGCCCCTAACAGACTCGTACCCGGGTTTTGCGTGTTGGCCGGTATGGGACACCCGCCGCTGCGTTGAAGGCGCTCCACGGTCATTTGTGAGTTAAAGCCCCCATCGGACTGAGGGGGAGTTGTTCTTTATACCGCCACTCGAACCCGCTCGTGGTAATTGTCTCCAACGGGAGTCTCGCCCTTCCAAGGTCCTCCGATTCCTGGAGGGAACATTTTGGGAGTAGGAGGAGGCGGCCCCGTCCATCGACGACACCGATTTATTGGGATGAGAGGTGTTCCTCGCACCATACAAACCAGGCGAAGCCTGCCGCCGTGCCGTCATCGGAACAGAGAAACCCGCGAGCGGAGCTTCCCGCATGAGCTCGCGCCGACCTAAAACGGGATCTCGTCTTCGAGGAACAGCCCGCTCTGGCCCTCGAGAGGATCGTCTATATCGCGACGTTGCGGGGTAACCTTCTCGCCATCATGCTTACGTCCCGCACCGAAATAGAAGCCGTGCTTCTCGATCAGGTCGGCCACATCGGACAGGGTGTAGGTCGCGACGAAGCGGGGATCGTCCACGACGTGATGCGCCTCGGTCCGCGAGCGCGTCAGCGCGATCACGGTGCCATCAGACAAGCTCAGCTCCCAGACGTCGGGCGATAACGGCGCAGCGCCGGCCGCCTCCGCGGCGGCATCGAGGGCGCGCCAGGCACGCGCCATACGACCGGCTTCGCGCACGACGTCTTCGAGCGATCCGTGCCACTGTGCTTGCGTGAGCTTCCAACGTTGGCTGTCGAAGCGTCCCCGCAGCTCGGGCGAGACGAGAAGCCGTAAGCGTCCGCAGCCCCACTTGCGCTCGAGCTCGATCGCTAGCGCGTCGGCTTCGTCGAGCGCCGCGCGGCCTTGCAGCCATGTCGCCGTCTCGTTGGCCCAGGTCCGTGAGGCTGGCCGGTCGAGACGTGCTGGGCTCTGGAAAAAACCCACGCCGTCACCTCGCTCTCACGAGCGAGGTGT
The DNA here is from genome assembly GCA_020697385.1 of Microvirga sp. GTDB lineage: Bacteria > Pseudomonadota > Alphaproteobacteria > Rhizobiales > Beijerinckiaceae > Microvirga. Next base: position 1,968 of record JAJFBI010000151.1, read on the forward strand.
CACTTTTGTCACTTGATTCCGGTTTCCCCGTCTCGTGCGCGCGCGCGTGACGTCGATAACCTGAATCAGGTGACAAAAGTGACACCTGCGTTGATTTCATTGGGTTTTTTCTCACCGGTCGCTCCAATGATGGGTTGGGGGTTTTGGGATGATCCGCAAACCCCTGAAACCGCGGCCGGCAGTCCTGGCCGGCTCGAACCCGCGCGCCTCGAGCGCGTCGAGAAAGCGCGCGCGCGTCCCGACGTGCTCACCGGCGGCGGTCGCCCATGCGGACCACGAGTCGAACAGCGCGGAGCGGGTTTCGAAGGCGGATGCTACCTGCTCGCAGCATTCCTCCAGCCAAGCGGCGAGCGCGTCCTGGGCGTCGAGATAGGCCGCGGTCGCGTCGCGCACGGCGGCCGGCGGATTGAGGCGGGTCTGCTGCCAGGCAAGGCAACCGGCGATCATCCAGCTGAGGATCGCCGGCCACTCGCTTTTGAGCTTTTCGGTCAGATCGGCATCGCGCTCGACCGGCGGGATCGTCAATGTGAAAGGGATCAGGTGGAACCGGCGCTTGATCGCCTCGTCCACGGAGCGCAGGCCCGGCTTGTGATTGCCGGAGATCAGTAGCTTGAGCTGCGGCTGAAACTCGAATTCGTCCTGGCGCATGAAGCGAGCCCGGATCGGATCGCCGCCTGTGAGCATCTTGATTCTGCTTTCGGCCCAGCGCCGGCCTTCCTCGGTCTCGCTGGCGGTCACGAGCCTCGCCCCTCTTAAGGCCGCAAGCTCGGTTGTGTGCCGGTAGGCGAACGAGGCGGTAAAAGTTTCGATGGTCGCGGTCTGCGCGTAGTCCGCGAGAATCCCGGCCACGGTGTTAACCGTGACGGACTTGCCGTTGGCGCCGACGCCGTAGGCGAAGAACAGCGCGTGCTCGCGCGTGCTGCCGGTCAGGGCGTAGCCGAGCACCCGCTGCAAATATGAAGTCAGGTCGGCGTCGTCGTTCAGGATGCGCTTCAGATGCGCCTTCCACAGCGGACAACTTGTATTCCGTGGGCCGACGGCCGTGATCTTGGCGAGATAATCGGTCGGTCGGTGAGGCCGGATTTCGCCGGTGCGCAGATCCACGACGCCGTCCGGGGTATTCAATGCCCAGGGATCGGCGTCCCACTGCTGGGCTGTTGCCGCCAAGCGCCGGTCGGCCTTCGCCAGCCGCTCGACTGCAGCAACCGTCTTGGCGCTCGCGATCGCGCCCGCGACACGGGCCTTTTTGCACTCGCCCGCCGCCTGACGACAGACACGCCGGGCAAGGTCGAACGCGTGCAGCGTCTCGTCGAATTGCCAGCGCCGCCCGTCATAGCGCAGCCACCGGCCCCATGCGGCGACGTAGCGAAGATCCGACTCGTGCCGGTCGGCAAAGCGAAGGGCGAGCGCTTCGTCGGTAAAGGCGGGCGGGCGCGGTTCCTCGTCGGCCTCTTCCGTCGTGCTTTCCGTCTCGGTTTCGTCGTCCTTCAGATCTTCGTGCGGCTCGCGAATCCCCGCCCCGAGCCCGCTCGTGAGTGTGGCCCCGGCGGCGCGCTCGCCGTCGTCCCCCACCAGGCCGCAGGCATGGGCTGCCGCGAGCAAGCGCAGTTCGACTTCGCTCCGGTCAAGCCAGCCACGCGCAATCATGCGACCGAGACGGTAGGCGCAGGCGTTCAAGGTTTCGTTGCGTTTCCCCTTAGCTGCCGCGGCCACGTCTGCGGCGCAGCCTTCGAGCGCTGCACGAGCCCAGGCTTGCTCGCGTACACCGCGGCCTTGCATTCGAAACCCAAAGCCGCCGTTGCCGCCGTTCGGCTTGCGCTCAGGCTTCGCTCCGATCAGCTCGTAAAGCCAGGCCGGGGCTTCCGCGATATCGAAGAAGCCGGGGGGGCACTCCCAGCGCCATTCGGCGCCGTCCTCGCGCCTTGACGGCCAAACGATGAAGTAGCCGCCTGCGCCCCTAACATCGAGCCCGTCGGGCAGGCGGCCGGAGCTGGTGGTGACCGGGCGCGTTGCATCCCACTTGAAGAGCAGATGCCGCCCACCACGTGGTGTCGACGCCTCGACCGTCTGCGGCAACCGCCCGTGCACCGCCTCGAGGCGGGTCAGCTCTGCCGGCCCGTCGAGGCCTTTCTCCGGGTGAAGATCCAGGTCCAAAACCCACGCGCCGATCGCCTCCCCGGTCGGACAGGCGATCAAGGCGTTCGGAAACTGCCTCCACCATGCCTCGATCCGGGCCGCATCGACCCTCGCGTCTTTGAGGCCGTGTTGGGTCAGGGGGGCTTTGCAACGCGCCAACCGGTGATCGCAGGGGAACACCGGCCAGCCATCGCGGGCGACCGCGAGGGCTGCAGTGCCGGCTTCCGAGAGGCGCGCGTGCGCGGTCACGCCGGCCAGCCTCAACCCCAGTCGGTGTCTTCGTCCGCTGGCCGCGGGGGTGGGGATTTGGCGGGCACAGCCGGCGGGTTTGCGCTGCCCGACTTGGCGGCCCGGTAATCGTCGGGGGACGCAGATCCGTTAGGCGTCGGCGCGGACCGCTCCGGAGGCGTTTCAAATTCCTCCGGGGCCTTGACCCAATTCACGATCGTGAACTGCGGCTCGTAGTTCGTGCTCTTTTGTCGGCCGCCCGATGTCACCGGCTTCACGCCGGTTAGGCGCGCCATCACCACCTTGTCAGGGTTGCGATCGCGATTTGCGAGCCATTCTTCGTATAAGGTCTCGAAGCCATGAAGCGCGGCGTTCGCCGTTGTCGTGATCTCCCTCAGCCTCTCCGCGCCACCTGCCGTTTTCGGTGAAAGCATGAGGCGCAGGCGCACTGCCTTACGATGGTTTTTTGACGGCTGCGGCGGTAGGTCCTTCGATTCGACCGACACCATGAGGAAGTCGGGCGCTTGCCCAGGCTGGAAGTAAGCCCAGCCTTTTTCCGCATGCTCGAAATCGGGCAAGAACTCGAGCCCATCGGTGATGTCGATGGGCTCCCGCTCGCCCTCGTCGTTGCGATCGACGCGAAAGAAACGTCCGGCTCGCGCGTCGTATTTGATGATCGGCAAGAAGTCGCCGCCGGCATTCAAGTTGAGACCGAAACCCATGACGATTCTCCTTCACAAAGGCCGCACCATTGCGGCTCCACTTACACTCGTCGCTCGAACCCGGCTCGAAGCCACTGAGCACCGCGCAGTCGCTTTGATTGACGATTGGCTCTGCAGCGGCGCGTTGGCAGCCATTCAGCCAACACATCAGCCGCGGCGGCGCTCGCGCCTCTGCCTCTGAGGGTTCGGACGGCGCATTCGCGACATCATCCACTGGGAAGCGGTTGGGACATGAATGAGAATGCGGCTGCCGATTCGAGTGAATGGAAGGCCGTTAGGCTCATCCATCCATCGCCGCACCGTCCGCGGATGACGATCTAACTGACGCGCGAACGGCTCAAGGTCCGCATACTCGGACAGCAGGCTTTCGAGAATGTCTGACATTTCTGCACGTCGCCTCGTCAGGAGTGACAGTGCAGGCACGATACTGGAAACGAGCTAACGCCTCAGCAAAGAGCGGCTGACATTGTATTCGGGGTTCGTGTCAGTCGGTCATTCGAAGCCCTCTAAAGTCGTCTAATTCAAGGGCTCGATACACAGTGCGGTCACTGACTTTGTAATTTGTTGCAACTTCCTTGACGGCAGCCTCGGTTGGCCAACCTTGCCGTTCTAATTGCTCCACGTCAGCGACCATTCGCCCAGCGATAATATACGGTTTGATGCTTCTTGACCCTCCTGCTGCTCGCTTGATCTTACCACTGAGCATTTCAATGATCAGCAACCGAATTTCATCCGTAATTGGCTGACCCTCTGCGAGATATTCGATTAGCGGCCCCCACTGATGGTGCTGCCGAATCTCCGATATGGTTAGCGCTGAGCGATTTCTCTCCCACCACTCAATGGCTGCTTCGGACATAACGGCGGATTGATAAAGCAATTCTGCACAAACCCAGGGGTGGCCGGCTTGTTCTGCGTTCTGCGCTAGGTCAAAAAGCAACTCAGGAATTAGGAATTTCACGTTGATGGAGTCTAGGTCTATGTCGGCATCTTGCAATTTGCTCAAAATATCGGTAGCGTATAATGTCCCTTCGTCAAAATCTTTTTCAAATGCTTTGATATCGATGCCTCTGTTCTCAAATTTACGGAGAAGGTCCTCTATAAATGCCAGAATATCTTTTGCAGCCATCAGTGCGCACCGGTGTCCATCGGCAAGACTCCGGCGATAGCAGCATCGACTCGCTCAGTTGCCTGCCGCAAGGGATCATCCGCCAAGTGTGCGTAACGATGAGTCGTTGTCGGCGTGCTGTGCCCGAGCAGTCCGCCAATGACCGGCAGCGAGAACCCGGCGCCCACAAGCTGGCTCGCGAAGCTGTGGCGCAGATCGTGGATGCGAAGGTTGCTGATGCGCGCGGATTTGCAGAGCGTCGTCCACGCGGCCTTCAGCTCAACTCGATGCGCACCGAAACGCCCGCCAAAAACGAACTCTGTACCGTCGCGCTCTGCCTCGAGTTCCGCCAATAGCTGCCGCGCGGGAGCGCTCAGCGGGACACGGTGCAGAGCCCTTTGCTTCGTCAGCGAAGAGGGTTTCGTCCAAACGCCTGCTGTCAAATCCAGGTCGTCCCAGCGCATCGACTGAACCTCGCCACGGCGAGCCCCGGTCAACAGCAGCAGCCAAAAGATGTTTCCCGCCTGCTTGTCGGGATGCTGGGCGAGCGCCTTCGTGAGCCGCACGAGCTCGTCGGCCGTGAGGTAACGATGGCGTTTCGCTTCCTGGTTCCGCAGGCCGCGACGCTGAAAGAGGCGTATATCAAAAAATATTAAAATGCGTTTCGCTCCAAGCGACCAAGCGGGCGGCCCGCCCGAAAACGACCGCCGTGCCGGATCGCTCGCCAAATGTGCCCCTCGGGATCGAGGCGCAGGTCCTTGCCCAGCTTCTCTGTAATGCCGGTGCCGAGCCAGGCCTGGTTCCAATTGACCTGATGGACGACGCCGCGAAGAAGCAGTGGCAAGAGACGCGCATGTCGCCTGCGCCCGTCTTGCCGCTGTGGGTGATC
>JAJFBI010000152.1 GCA_020697385.1 Microvirga sp.
TGCGTGAGCTCGGTGGCGGAGAAGGTCTTGGCCTTCAGGCCGTCGCGGGCCTCGGCGAGCGTGAGATGGGTCAGTTCGGTCACGGGCATCATCCTGTCATCCCGGACGGAGCGGAGCCGCGATCCGGGATCGTCTGGAAGCAATAACTGGTTTTAGCGATCCCGGCTCTTTAGCTGGCGCTGCGGCCGGGATGACGGGTTCTTACTCGACCACCTTGGGCACCAGGAAGAAGCCGTCTTCCGTGGCTGGGGCGTTCTGGACGATCTTCTCCGGATAGCCGCCGTCGGTCACGCCGTCCTGGCGCTTCTTCATCACCATGGGCGTCACGGAGGTCATGGGCTCGATGCCGTCCACGTTCACCTCGTTGAGCTGCTCGACGAAGGACAGGATGGCGTTGATCTCGCCCTGGAGATGAGGCACCTCCTCATCCGTCACGGCAATGCGCGCCAGATGGGCGATGCGGCGGACCGTTTTCTCATCGACCGACATAGATGGTCATACCCCTTGGAAATCTGCTGGCCGGGCTATAGCACCCGGTCGCGCCGGGGGGCAACGGCGGATGTGAGGGTCTGCTGTCATTCCGGGGCGGCCATAGGCCGAGCCCGGAATCCATAAACACGACGCCTCAAGAAGGAGCGAGCAGCGTCGCGCCTCTTTCTTCAGCGTCAGCGTTTATGGATTCCGGGTTCCGCTGCGCGGCCCCGGAATGACAAGGGTGAGCGGTTAAACCGTCACCCCCACTGTCTTGTGCGGCACCACCACCTGGATGCCCTTGCCGTCCATGGCGGCGACGAAGCGGTCCGCGTTGGGCAGGATCATCGGGAATGAGCCGTAGTGGCAGGGGATCACCGCGTTGGCATTCTTGAAGTAGCGCTCGACGGCAAGCGCCGCGACCTCGGGGCCCATGGTGAAGCGGTCGCCGATGGGCACGATCACCACATCCGGCTGGTGGATCTCGGCGATCAGGGCCATGTCGCCGAAGATGTCCGTGTCGCCCATATGGTAGACGGTCGGCTCGTTCATCGCCTTGACGATGATGCCGTTGGCGCTGCCGAGGGGAAAGTTCACATCCATCTCGACAAGACCGGACGAGTGGTCCGCCCGCACGAGGGTGACGGTGAAGCCGCCCTGCCCGGTCGTGCCGCCCGTGTTCATGGGATCGAAGTGCTCGACGCCCTGCTTGGCCAGGTACATGCAGAGCTCGAAATTCGTCACGACCTTGGCCCCGGTCGCCTTCGCGATCTCCACCGTATCGCCCACGTGATCGCCGTGACCATGGGTGAGAAGGATGTGGGACACGCCCTCGGTGATTGCCGCCCTGTCGCCCTCGAAGCCGGGATTGCCGGTGAAGAAGGGATCGATGAGCACGGCCTTGCCGGCGAAGTCGAGCCGGAAGGCGGAATGTCCGAACCACGTGATTTTCATGGAAAGTCCCTCGTTTTCGGCCAGATGAAATGGAGCGGCTTCGGCGCCTGACCACGTTCCAAAGGAACAAAACCATGGGTCGGGCTTTAAGAAGCTAAGCAATAAACATCAAGCCTGCAGGAGGATAGCCATGCCACGTCTGATCGCCAGCCTCGGCTTCGCCGCCGGAATCCTCGCCTCGACCAGCGCCTGGGCAGTCGAAATCTCCATCTCGTGCAGTGCGCTCGGCAAGGAATACGAGATCTGCAAGCAGGGCGTCGATGCCTGGGCGAAGAAGACCGGCAACACGGTCAAGATCGTCTCGACGCCGAACTCCGCAACCGAGCGGCTTGCCCTCTATCAGCAGCTTCTGGCGGCGGGCGCGTCCGACATCGACGTGTTCCAGATCGACGTGGTCTGGACCGGCATTCTCGCCGATCACCTCATGGACCTGTCCGCCAAGGGCCAGGCCGACATCGACGATCACCTGCCCGCCATGGTCGAGACGAGCCGCGTCAACGGCAAGCTCATGGCCATGCCCTGGTTCGCCGATGCGGGCCTGCTCTATTACCGGCAGGACCTTCTCGATAAGTACAAGCGCCCCGTGCCGCAGACCTGGGCCGACCTGACCGAGACCGCCCGCCTCATCCAGGACGGCGAGCGCAAGGATGGGCGCGGCGATTTCTGGGGCTATGTCTGGCAGGGCCGCGCCTATGAGGGCCTGACCACCAACGCGCTGGAATGGGTCGCCTCCTTCGGCGGCGGCGCCATCGTGGACGACAAGGGCGACGTCACCATCGAGAACCCGAAGGCAGCGGAAGCCCTTAAGGCTGCCGCCGGATGGGTCGGCACCATCACGCCCGAGGGCGTGCTCAACTACACGGAAGAGGAATCCCGCGGAGTCTTCCAGGCGGGCAACGCCGCCTTCATGCGCAACTGGCCCTATGCCTGGGCGCTGGCGCAGGGCACCGACAGCACCATCAAGGGCAAGGTCGGCATCGCGCCCCTGCCGAAGGGCGGCGCTGACGGACGCAACGCGGGCACGCTGGGCGGGCAGCTTCTCGCCGTGTCCAAATATTCGAAGAATGCGGATGCCGCGACTGACCTCGTCCTGTACCTGACAGGGCAGCAGGAGCAGAAGCGCCGGGCGGTCGAGGGCTCATTCAACCCGACGATCGTATCGCTCTACAGCGATGCAGACATCGCCAAGGCGAATCCGTTCATCGGCGATCTCGTGGACGTGTTCACCAATGCGGTGGCGCGCCCGGCTACGGCAACCGGCCAGAACTACAACAAGGTTTCGACCGAGTTCTTCAACGCGGTGCATCAGGTGCTGTCGAAGCGGGCCGAACCGGCCCAGGCGCTGAACCGCCTCGACCGTGACCTGAAGCGGATCAAGCGGGACGGCTGGAAGTAAGCATGACCAGCGCGGTCGCTCAGGAAGACGCCCCCGTGCCTGTTGCAGCACGGGGGCGCCGCTCGTCGCTGACGCGCTCGCGCATCCGGGCCGCTTGGGCTTTCATTGCTCCGAGCCTGATCATTCTCGCGCTTATCGCCGGATGGCCCCTGGCGCGAACGATCTGGTTCAGCTTCACCGACGCCAACCTCAATAATCTGAGCGACTACGAGTTCATCGGGTTCGAGAATTACCTCGCCAATTACGACGGGGAATGGCTAGGGCTGCTCACGGATCCCGACTGGTGGCATTCGGTGTGGAACACGGTGTGGTTCACCCTCGTGTCGGTGTCCATCGAAACTGTGCTCGGGATCGTCGTGGCGCTGATCCTCAACGCCGCCTTCCCAGGCCGCGGCCTCATGCGCGCCATCATCCTCATCCCCTGGGCGATCCCGACCATCGTGTCCGCCAAGATGTGGAACTGGATGCTGCACGACCAGTTCGGGGTCATCAATGACATGCTCCTGCGCCTGGGCCTGATCGCTGCGCCCATAACCTGGACGGCCAATCCCGACACCGCGCTGTGGACTGTGGTGATGGTCGATGTGTGGAAGACCACGCCCTTCATGGCTCTGCTTATCCTCGCGGCACTCCAGATGCTGCCTGGCGATATCTACGAGGCAGCGAAGGTCGACGGCGTCCATCCTGTGCGCGTGTTCTTTCGCGTAACGTTGCCGCTCATCAAGCCGGCCCTGTTGGTTGCAGTCATCTTCCGCGCGCTCGATTCCTTGCGCGTCTTCGACCTGATCTACGTGCTCACCGCCAATTCCCGCGACACCATGTCGATGTCCGTCTATGCGCGCCAGCAGCTCGTGGACTTCCAGGAGGTGGGATTAGGGTCGGCAGCCTCGACGCTGATCTTCCTCATCATCGCCCTTCTGGTCGTCATCACCCTGGCGGCGGGACGGGTGCGGCTCGGAGAGGATCCGCGATGAAGGTGCTCTCCCGCATCGGCTTCTGGCTGCTGGTGGTGGCCATAGGCCTCTTTGCGCTGTTTCCGTTCTATTACGCGATCATCTCGTCTTTCCGTTCGGGCGCCGAGCTGTTCACGGTGGCCTATCTGCCAGAGCGCCTCGACATCTCGAATTACGTTGCCGTGTTCGACCGCCAGCCCTTCGGCCGGAACATCCTGAACTCAATCATCGTTGCCGGCTCCGTGGTGGCCGTGTCGCTGGGCTTAGGCATGACAGCAGCCTATGCCTTCGGGCGCATCGCGTTCCGCGGCCGCGCGCTTCTGCTGATGACCATTCTGGCTGTCTCCATGTTCCCGCAGGTGGCCGTGCTGTCGGGCATGTTCGAACTCATCCGCAGCCTCGGGCTCTACAACACCCTGCCGGGCCTGATCCTCGCAAATCTCATGCTCACCCTGCCCTTCACGATCTGGGTGCTCACCACCTTCATGCGCGAGCTCCCGAAGGAAATCGAGGAGGCGGCCTATGTCGATGGGGCAACGCCCTGGATCGTGGTGAGGCGCGTGTTCCTGCCGCTCATGGCGCCGGCCGCGGTGACGACGGGTCTCCTCGCCTTCATCGTATCGTGGAACGAGTTCCTCTTCGCCCTCACCTTCACCCTCACCAACGAGCGCCGCACCGTCCCGCCCGCCATTGCCCTCATGACCGGCTCGACCGCGTACGAGCTACCCTGGGGCACGATCATGGCGGCTTCCGTCATCGTGACTGTGCCGATCATCATCCTGGTGCTCGTGTTCCAGCGCAAGATCGTGGCGGGCCTCACGGCCGGCGCGGTAAAGGGCTAATCCGGGAAGACATGTATGGCTGATGTGGTCCTCAAGAGCGTCCAGAAATCCTTCGGCAAGGCGAAGGTCATTCACGGCGTCGATCTCGACATACGCGACGGCGAGTTCGTGGTTTTCGTCGGTCCCTCCGGCTGCGGGAAGTCGACGCTGCTGCGCCTCATCGCAGGGCTCGAAGACATCACAGCGGGCGATCTCTTCATCGGCGGCGAGCGGGTGAACGACCTTGCGCCCGCCAAGCGGGGCATCGCCATGGTGTTCCAGTCCTACGCGCTCTATCCGCACATGAACGTCTACGACAACATGGCCTTCGGGCTGGAGCTGGCGAAATCCTCCAGACAGGAGATCGACCGCAAGGTGCGGGAAGCCGCGCGCCTGCTCCAGATCGAACAGCTCCTCGACCGCAAGCCGCGCCAGCTCTCCGGCGGTCAGCGCCAACGCGTCGCCATCGGCCGTGCCATCGTGCGCGACCCGAAAGTATTTCTCTTCGATGAACCGCTCTCCAACCTCGACGCGGCGCTTCGCGTGCAGACCCGAATCGAGATCGCCAAGCTCCACACGGACACCCGCGCGACAATGATCTACGTGACGCACGACCAGGTGGAGGCGATGACACTGGCCGACCGAATCGTCGTGCTCAACGCCGGCCGCATCGAGCAGGTCGGCACGCCGCTCGAGCTCTACCACCGCCCGGCCAACCTGTTCGTCGCGGGCTTCATCGGCTCGCCGCAGATGAACCTCATCGAGTGCCAGGTCGCCGGCTTCGGATCGAGCGAGGTACTTGTGAGCCTGCCCGGCGGCGGCAGCCTGTCCGTGCCTGTCAAGCCGGACGGCGTGCAGGCCGGTGACGCCGTCACGCTGGGCATCAGGCCGGACCATGTGAGAATCGGCCCGGAGGGAGCGCTGACGGGCCGGGTCGAGCTGGTGGAGGAACTGGGCGAGAACCATCTGCTCTACGTCGACGCAGGCCAGGGCCGCCGCCTTACCATCCGAGAGCCCGGCGACGCTCGGCACGAGGCAGGCTCGACCGTCTCCCTCGATCTCGCCCGCGAGTTCTGCCACCTGTTCCGGCACACGGGCGAGGCGCTGAGAACACAGGCGGATGCCACGACACCAACCTCTCCCAACCTGACCAGCAGCGCCGTTTAACGCCTTGGTCGCGTCAGGAATGGCGCATCAGGGAAGCTGACACTCTGCCGTCATGGCCGGGCTTGTCCCGGCCATCCCGATGATGTGAAGCGCCGTGCTTTTCAGGTCGGGATCACCGGCACAAGGCCGGTGATGACGAATGAGCGTTGAGATGCGGATCTCCACCTCGACGCCAGCTAACTTCCTCTATACTGCGGGTATTCCGGCAGGCTGGATGAGGAGGCTCCAATGATCTCACGAGACGACGAACTGGTCGCCTTCATCGACGGCCTGCCTGCGCGTGCGCGCCTCATGGGGCTGGACCTCGGCACCAAGACCATCGGCCTGGCTCTGTCTGACGTGGAGCGCCGGATCGCGACGCCCCTAGAGACGATCAAGCGGGTGAAGTTCACCCCGGATGTGGGGCGCATCAAGGATCTCGCCGACCGCTACGACGTCGGTGGCCTCGTCTTCGGCTTGCCCCTCAACATGGACGGCACGGAGGGCCCCCGCTCTCAGGCGACCCGCGCCTTCGTGCGCAACCTCAAGCCGCTCCTGCCTCTGCCCATCCTGTTCTGGGACGAGCGCATGTCCACCATGGTGGTAACCCGCACTCTTCTCGACGCGGATGCCTCACGGGCCAAGAGGGCCGATGCGGTGGACAAGATGGCCGCGGCCTACATCCTGCAAGGCGCCCTTGACCGCTATGAGCGGATCGCGGCCGATGCGGCGGATGCAGAGGACGAGGCCGCCGCGAGAGCAGGCCTCGACATGGAAACGCCGCCCGAAGGCGGCGCACTGGATGAGACGTGACGGATCTGCCGGCTGATCCTAACCGTAGGCGCGTCCTTCTATCCGTCTTGCGTCCGACAGATCAGAAGACCACGAAGTCCTGGTAGGTCATCTTCAGGTTCTTCGCCAGCGTAGCGAACTGAATCGCGGCCTTCGATCCCGTTCCATCGGGATCGTAATAAAGCGCTCCCTTGCTCTTGTTGTAGATGATCCGGTCGCTCGCATCATGAGCCTTCGATCCGATCCAGAAGGCATCGGAAGAGATTAGACCGTCTGCAGCAGCCTCGACCTTGAAGATCTTTTTCCAGAGCAGGATCGTATCGGATTTCACGCTGAAGTCCGTGATGGTATCGACCGCGGTTTTCGACAGCTTGGACTCGAAGGCGAAGAAATCGTAGCCCGACCCGCCGGTCAAAGTATCCTGCCCTGCACCGCCGCTGAGGATGTCGTTCCCGCCGTCGCCATAGATCCGGTCATTGCCCGAAAAGCCGTCGATAAGGTCATGACC
>JAJFBI010000762.1 GCA_020697385.1 Microvirga sp.
GTTCGTGTTCAATCAGTACGGCGATCTGGAGCGCTGCCGGCTCCGGCCCGGCAACGTCCACAGTGCCGAGGACTGGCGCCTGGTGCTGGAGCCGGTGATCGCCCGCTACCGCGAGCGGGGCGTCGATCTCTACTTCCGCGCCGATGCGGCGTTCGCCAAGCCGGAGATCTACGAGCTGCTCGAGGCCGAGGGCATTCGCTACGCGATCCGGCTACCGGCCAACCAGGTGTTGCAGCGGCGAATCGTCCGCCTGCTGACGCGGCCGGTCGGCCGGCCACCCAACAAGCCGATCGTGTGCTACGCCAGCTTCCACTACCAGGCCGCCGGCTGGACCCGAGCCCGTCGGGTCGTGGCCAAGGTCGAGTGGCACCAGGGCGAGCTCTACCCACGGGTCGGGCGGCACCGCCGAGCAACACATTAAGGAGGGCAAGAATGCGCTCCGCTGGACGCGGCTGTCCTGCCATGCCTTCGGCCACAACGCGGTGCGGCTCCAGCTCCACGCCCTGGCGTACAACCTCGCCAACTTCCTGCGCACGCTGGCCCTGCCGCAGGAGGTCGAGCATTGGTCGCTGACGACGCTGCGCGAGAAGCTGGTCAAGATCGGCGCCCGCATCGTGCGTCACGGGCGCTACGTGCGCTACGTGGTGTTCCAGCTGGCCGAGGTCGCGGTGCCGCGGGCGCTGTTCGCCGAGATCCTGCGCCGGATCGATCACCTGCGGCCACGGCCGTCGCCAATCTCGACATGAGGATCGGGAGCGATGAACGACGACAACCTCAGCAGGCGAGGTGCGACCATGATCGACCGAGAAACGCTCGACGCTCGCCAAATGCGGCGCGCCGCCCCGAAAAAGCTGCGTCTGCGCCACCTCCCGGCTCGCGCCCACCCACGTTCCAGCCCTTTCGGCCTTGCCTGGCGCGCTGCAACGGAGCAGAATCGGCTTTGGAAGCCGGCATCCGGGGAATCCCGGTTGAATACAATTTTGAGCACAAACGCGAAACTAGAAGCGAGATCTTCGCACCTGGCAGAGCGTGTCTGCACCGGAATGCCACCTCGGGGGAGGGCGTGATGGAAGCCAAAGCTCATCATCGCTACCGGTATGCAGCTCCGGGCGAGCTGGGGGTTGTCCCCACGTTACAGCCTGCCCGAGACGGAGCCGCCAACCGAACTGGTGGCGGGCGTCCAGCTTGAGGCCGCGCCTTCGGTTCAGTCGACATGCTGATCGTATCCCTTACTTAGGCGGCGTTGGGTTGGCAGAGGGCGCCACGATGAGAAGCCAAATCGGTGAGTTTCGGTTTCGGTTGATTGATCTATTCCTGATGAGGTTAGTTGCAGCCGCAATCGGCGCTGTCCTGACGACGGCTTCACTTTCTGCGACTGCCAATGCATCCCAAGGTGATTCCCCCTTGGTGGGGACGTGGGCGAGCGTGGACCCCGGTGACCGGTCGACCCAACAAATCACGATTAGGCAACTAGGTGAAGCGTTCGCGTTGGTCTGGGAGGAGAGCTACTGGAGTATTTGCAAGGGCCGACCTGGGCTGATGGAGGGCACGGGGCGACTTAGACCGGATGGTGGCCAAGCGCTGGTCATGGAGCGTGAGGTGTTGTGCTTCGAGCCGCCCGAGGTCGTCATTAGAGATACCGCAACATTCGAGCTTCGCGGTGATGACGTGCTCGTGGCAACGGCCGGAAACGGCGCGTTCCGCAACCAAGAGATGACGCGGGTGAATGTCGAACCGGCGGCCAGCGACGGGGATTTGCGGTTCAAGGCGACGGCGCTTGAGCGTGAAGCCGAGGCTGCGGCGCCCGATTCGAAGGACCAGAAGAGAAAGCTGGTGGTGTTGAGCTCACAAGAGCTCGCCTTCGAAATGCCGCACATGATGGACTTGAGACGCACGGTGGCGGAACTCGAGGAAGAAGTCGCGCGGCTTTCTCGCATGGTGAGGACCCTATACGAAGGCCTTCGCCCGGGTGAGCCGCGCCCGTAGCGGCCTACGGCCGATCGCCGTTAAGGGGCGAAAGCGTGCAGTATGGCGAATGCGGCCGGCATGTGCCCGAGTCGCTCCGATAGAGAATCGGCACGCGCTAGCAGGGCGGGTGGCATTCCGCGTGGAAATGCGGTGTGATTCCAGACCCGCGCCAAGGAGTCGAATCTGGGGCTGGGGGATAATTGAGCTTGAAAGACGTCCTTGAAGCTCTCGACGATCATCCCCAATGCGTTCGGCGAGAAGGCGGCCTTGAAACCGACGTTCGGCGCGATGACCCGGGCGGCCGAACGCTGGCGATCGATCCGCGTCAGCGAGTTCGAGCGCCGCCAGATGGCCGCCCTCAGGCAGGAGCTCGATCACGACTACGAGGCCGCCGCCGACCTCGATACGACCCGCTCAAGGTCCACGCCCGCCACCAAAATTCCCAGCAGATCTCGGACTTGACCTGCGTTCGGCACTTTGTCAGCCGGTTGGGGGCGATTTGCTAACTTTTTTTGCAGGTGGGCTCGATACGGTGCGGCGGGTCGTGTTGTCGTTTCGTTCGATCTATGAACTTTTCCCTACATATAACGGATGCTGCCGACTAGGATCGAT
>JAJFBI010000153.1 GCA_020697385.1 Microvirga sp.
ATCGTGTTGACCTTGATGCCGGTCTCTTTGGTGAACTCGTCGAGAACGGGCTTGATCAGGCCGGGCTCGCGGGTGGTGTAAATGTTCAGCACTTCCTCTGCCGAGGCTGAGATGCTCGAACCGGCCAGAGCACCAAGGGCAGCCGCTCCGCAGAGCAGACCGCGCGCAAACGAGATGTTCGCCATCATGAGTTCCTTCAGAATTGATTATGGGGGGCGTGGTGCCGTGACCCATTCATTCCGCAAGAACCATGAACGCACTTTGCGGTCAATCAAAAAGCGAATTAAATCAATAACTTATAAGAATTCTAAACTGCAAATTCCTTGTAATTCTTCTAAGCTGAGGCCGCTTTCCTGACTGTCTCGACCTCCGGCAGGGCGACGCGGAGGCGGGCGATCTCCTCCTCCATCTTTTCCATGTTGGCGAAGAGCCGCTCGCTGGCGAGGCGCAGGAAGTAGAAGCCGAACTGCGGGTTCTGGAAGTAGAGTTGGCGCACCTCGTCATAGGAAATGCTCAGCACCTCGCCGGCCTCGATGCACTCCAGGGTCTGTGTGCGGGTGTTGTCGGGTGAGAGGAAGCCCATCTCGCCGACGACCTGGCCTTGAACCAACTCGATGCCCATCTCCTTCAGGCGGTAGCGCCCGGAGATCGTGTAGAACATGCAGGTGGCGACATCGCCCTTGGCGAACAGCACCTCACCGGCTTTTGTCTTGCTGCGGGTCATGAAGGGCTTGAGCCACTCCATGGACAGGTCGCTCTTCGAGGCCTGCTTCACGCGCTTGATCAGGCCGAGCATCTGATAGAGCCGCACGCTGTTGATCGGCAGCAGGATCAGGTTGGCCACGACGCCCGGAATGTTGCCCAGATAGGCGGAGACGATCAAGGAACAGATATTGGCTCCGATCCCGATGCAGCGCAGCGGGATGATGGTTTTCATCGCGCTGCCCGTGATGGCAAGAGCCGCCCCGAACCACCCGACTGCCTCAACCCAGGTCATGGAAAGTCACCCGCATTATCATGTCACGTTAGGGCATATACCACCGGAATAGGAATCTGCGCCAGTTACGCATTGGCGCAGTCACGAAAGCTCTGGTCAGGATGTTCCCCGCGCAGGCCGCGATTTGTCGCTCCAGCAGGATCAGGAGCGGGGAGCAGCCTGGCCCGGCACGCTCAAGGTCCGGCGCTGAGCCGCCGCACGGGCACCTTGGCTGGCCCCGGTGCCTCTTGATGCTTGGCCGGATACGGAAGGTGGGGGCGGAACCGGCTCGCGCGGCAGAACACCGACGGGACCCGTGGCGGCAACACAGCCGCCGAGGGTGAAGCCGGCGAGAATGAGTGCGGAAACGGTGATGATACGCATGTTTGGCTCCACAAGAATCGATGCAGAAGCTAGACCATACGTTAGGGAAGTCGAGTCTTGCGAAATCCAGGGCAGTTTCAGATTGAGCCTCCTCGGCAGAGGCGCGATGCCCGCTTTGCTAAGCAGCGCATCGTTGGGCGCGGATAACCGGGTCCACTTTTTATCATGATGCGCTAGTTATGAATCATAGCCTCGAGAGGGCCCCATGGAGGATCATGAGTTCGTGTGGATTCGGGCGTCATCGCTGGCGGTAGGCCGCCGGATTATGGGAGGCCTCACCCTTCTTATCCTCTGCGCAGGACCCGCCGCGGCCAAGTGTCAGGATGCACCGGGTCCAGGCGCTGACTGGTCCGGATGCTCCAAGGCCCGCCTCGTCCTCACGGGCGAGGATCTGACCGGAACCATCTTCCAGCGTTCCCTCCTGACCTTGAGCGACTTTGCATCGTCAAAGATGGCGGAAGCCAACCTGAGCGAAACCGAGGTGAGCCGCACGCGCTTCGAGGGAGCGGACCTGTCGCGCGCCGACTTCACCAAGGCTCTCGGCTGGCGGGCCAATTTTGGGCAGGCCAATCTCACCGGGACCGTTTTCGTCTCGTCGGACATGAGCCGCTCCAACTTTGCCCAGGCCAAAGCGGCAGGAGCGAATTTCAATAAAGCCGAGCTGAATCGGTCTGACTTCAGCGGCGCGGATCTGACGGGAGCGAACCTGGCGAAGGCCGAACTCGCCCGCGTGCTGTTTCAGAGTGCCAAGGTAACAGGAGTGGATTTCAGCTACTCCAATCTGTCCCGCGCTCGCCTCAACGGGCTCGATCTTCAAGGGGCAAATTTCTCCGGCACATACATGTTCCTGGCACAGATCGGTGGTTCGGACCTGAGCCGTGCGGTTGGCCTGACCCAGGCGCAAGTCGATATCGCCTGCGGCACGGCTCAGACCAAGCTTCCGGAGGGTCTGTCCGGGCCGAAATCCTGGCCCTGCAAGGAAGAGGAGGAATGATCGCCCGGCTTTTCTGAAACCAAGCCTGAGCGTGGCCGTTGTCTCGTTGAAGGACGTTCGTGTTCGGAGCCGGGTGCCTGTTTCGTGAAAAGCCTTCCTTGCCTCTGAAGGAGTGCGTTCAATTTGACCACGCTCAAGGAATTCGAGGATGCCCTGCGCGAGCAGGGAATGCACATGGCGCTCGCGATCCTGCAGAAGCTCAGGGACCGCGACCGCACCAAGCGATCCGTCACTCCGGCGCGCCGCATTGCCGGGAAGAAGATGACACCAGAACTGGCGAGGCACATCCTGGAGCTTCACGCAACGACGGAGATGACCCAGCAGGAGATCGCCTTCCAGCTTGGCGTCAACCAGGGCCGCGTCAACGAGGTCATCAAGCGCGGCAAGTGGCTGGACGACAACCCGGCGGCCCCGGAGGCCATTGCACGGGATAAGGCCAAGGCAAGAATGGCTGGTGCAGACACACGAAAAAGGCCTGAGAGGCGCGACATTCGAGCCGCCGCATCCCCCAATAAAAAGCGTCCTGACGCGAAAGCAGGCAGCCAGGCTCAGTTGCTCCTGGGCGACCTCTAGTCTGCGGCGCCGAGTATGCGTTTTCCAAGAAAAAACCCTGCCCGGTGGGCAGGGTTGAGTGATCTCCTCGCCTTCGGGTGTCAAGCCGAAAACATAGATATTAGGGCATCTGCCGACAGTATTGTCAATTGATTTTAAAGATTTCATTAAGAGACTTATTTTCATGAACTATGGACAATATTCTTCTCAGCGGAGGTGGTACTACTTTTTTGCCACTTGAATACTTTTTGTTTGTCTGGGTGTTGCCTGTCTGCAATATCCTTCCCTTGGGGAATGGGCGTAAGTTTTTCTCGTGAATCCTCACACCAAGGGGTTACGGTCATGAGAAAGTGCGTACTTAGTCTCCTGACAGGGGTTGCGAGCGTAACGCTTGCTGCAGCCGCTGCCTCTGCTGCGGACCTTCCCGCCCGCGAAGCACCACCTCCGGCTCCGATCATCGCGGCCGCTCCGATCTTCACCTGGACAGGCTTCTACGGTGGCGTGAACGCCGGCTGGGGCTGGCGCGGTGACGATGAAGAAACCGTCATTCTCGGCGGTGGCACCCCCGGCACATTGATCTTCCCTGACAACGGGGACGGCGGTTTCACCGGCGGTGCCCAGATCGGCTACAACTACCAGATCGGGTCCTTCGTGATCGGTCTCGAAACCGACATTCAATGGGCCGACACCGATGAAGGCGAGGACGTCCGGTTCGTTCCGGCCGGCGGGGGCGGCGTTTTCGTGCCCGGCGAATTCGACAACAACCTGTCGGATTGGTTCGGAACGGTTCGCGCCCGTGCAGGCGTCGCATTCGACCGCGTTCTGATCTACGCCACGGGCGGTCTGGCCTATTCTGAGGATACAACAGGCTGGGTCGCAGGTGGCGGCGTAGAGTGGGCGCTGCCCGTGAACTGGTTCGGCTCCTCGGCCGTCACCTTCGGCATCGAGGGCTTGTGGCTCAGCTTCGATGAGGACGATGACGACTTTAATGGAGTGGTCGGCACGTTTACTCCTGCCGCCGGCGGGCCTGCTGTTCCGGTGGTTGCGCCCACCAGAGGGGACAACGAGAACGACTTCTTCGTCGCCCGTGCCAAGCTGAACTTCAAGTTCGGCACCTACTGACAGCTTTTAAGGCTGAACGCCAAGGGAGTCCGGGATGCCCGGGCTCCCATTCGTTTTCTGAACCGGCGGAAAGATCTGTTGCAATTCTGAAGAAGGAAAATGGCCGCGACCTGTCCTTAAAGGATCTTCGGTCGCGGCCCCGGCCCGTAGTTGCCCCCACGGGAAGCTCAGCTCTAGACCCGGAAAACGTGACCTCATTGAGGCGCGGCTCCGGCTACAAAAAATTTTCAAAAAAGTTCGGAACTAACTTCTGATACCTGCGTTTATAGGCATCTCCGGTCACTTTTGCCCCTACGGCCGGACACCTTAGAGCACCCTTTGGGTGCTCTTTCTTTTTGTATTCCCTTGTTCTTCTAGGCTTTTCGAATCACCGTCGAGCTTGAGCTTATGAAGTGCGAGTCAGGCGTTCAAGGCAGAGAAGCTTGGCTGTGATTGCATCTGCGCAAAGCCGCATTGCCAGGATGAAAGCAGGGCGGCTCAATCGTATTTGCGCTCGTCGGCAATCGCCTTGCCGTCGTTCGGAAGCTCCCCGAGGGCAGCGAATGTTACGCTACCCTTCAGCTTTACGATGCTTTGCAATGTCGCGCCGAGAGCGGCGGCAAGACCGTCGCTCGGCTTGGCCGTTTCCGCCGCCAAGGTCATCATGTCTGTTTCGCCCTCACGGGTCACGATCAGGCGCAGGCGCCCCAGTTCCGGATGCCGGCGGCCGATCTCAGCCACCTGCTCGGGTCTCACGAACATCCCCTTGACCTTGGTGGCCTGGTCGGCCCGACCCATCCAGCCCTTGATGCGCCTATTGGTGCGCCCGCAGGAACTCACCCCCGCCATGATGGCCGTCAGGTCGCCGAGGGCGAGGCGGATGAAGGGATGATGAGGGTCGAGGGTGGTGACGACGATCTCGCCCACTTCGCCGTCGGGAACAGGGTCACCGGTTCCGGGCCGGACGATCTCGACGATGATGTCCTCATTGACCACGAGACCTTCGCGGGCAGGGGTCTCATAGGCGATGAAGCCTAGATCCGCTGTGGCGTAAGCCTGATAGGCCTCGATACCCCGAGCGGAAAATTCCTCCTGCAGTGACTTCGGGAAGGCTGCTCCTGACACGAGAGCCTTCCTGATCGACGAGACGTCGCGCCCCGCAGCCGTTGCGCCGTCAAGCAGGATCTTGAGGAAGTCCGGTGTGCCGCAATAGGCGACCGGGCGATAAGCCTCGATGAGTTCGAACTGCTGCTCGGTGTTGCCGGGGCCTGCCGGAATGACCGCGCATCCGAGGGCGCGCGCACCGGAATCCATGATGAACCCGCCCGGAGTGAGATGATAGCTGAAGGTGTTGAGTACCACGTCGCCGCGCCTGAAGCCTGCGGCGAACAGGCCGCGCGCGGAGCGCCAAGGATCGGAGATGGCGGATTCCGGCTCGAAGATCGGACCTGGTGACGTGAACAGCCGGCCGAACGAGCCCGGCGCGTTGGTGATGAAGCCGCCGAAGGGCAGGAACGCCTTTTGCAAACCCGGCAGCTCGGCCTTGCGCAAGACGGGAAGCTCCGCGAGCGCCTCGCGGCTCGTCACGGCGGAAAGATCGAAGTCCTTGAAACGCTCTGCGTAAGCCGGTGCCTGCGCTGCCTGCTTCAGGATTTCCGGCAGTCGCGCAAACAGAGACGCCTCGCGTTCGGCGAGGTCGCGGGTTTCGGAAGCGTCGTATTGATCTGCCAAGAGCCTATCCCTCGTTCACCAAGAAGGCTGTTGAGAACACACCGGGGAGCGCTCCCCGGTGTGCTGGATACAGGGCGCCGAGCGCGCCGCGGAATTCAGGCGCGAGCCATGTGTTCATTCGAAATCGATGCCTGCAGCGGATCAGGACCGAACTGGTTCGGGCCTACGGTTCCGCGCTGGCAGAAGAACACGATGAGCACGATAACGCCGACCACAGGAATGAGGCCGAGCAGAAGCCACCAGCCCGACTTGTCCGTGTCGTGCAGGCGGCGCACGCCCGCAGCGATGCTCGGAACGATCAGAGCCAGCGTGGCGATCAGATAGAGAACCGGCACGTCACCAAAGATGGCGGAGTCGAGAATACTGGCCACGATGTTCACAATCACCATGAACAGGAAGAAGTACCAGTATTCCGAACGTTGTGCGCGCCCCGTAAAGGTGGCGTATTTGTTGAGACAGATTTTGATAGCTTGTCCAAAGTCCATTGAGTGCCCCCGGTAGGATATGACGTGAGATCTCAGTGCTCACGAGTGCGAACCGTATGAATAGCTATGACATTACGTCAAGTGCTGTTCGGCACATTGCGATCACGCCAGCCAGCGTTTGCGGCGCTTGTAGCTCTTCACGGCGCGAAACGACTTTCTGTCTCCCTCCGAGACGCCGAGGTAGAATTCCTTAACATCTTCGTTCTCTCGCAACATCTGGGCCGGCCCATCCATCACGACGCGGCCAGTCTCGAGAATGTAGCCGTAGGTGGCGTATTTGAGCGCCATGTTGGTGTTCTGCTCCGCCAGCAGGAAGGAGACGCCCTCCGTTGCGTTGAGCTTGCGGACGATCTCGAAAATCTCCTCCACGATCTGCGGCGCAAGGCCCATGGAGGGCTCGTCCAGCAGGATCATCGACGGCTTCGACATCATCGCGCGCCCGATGGCGCACATCTGCTGCTCGCCGCCCGAGGTGTAGCCTGCCATCGATGTGCGGCGCTGCCTAAGGCGCGGGAAGTATTCGTAGATCGCTTCGAGGTCGCGCCGAATGGCAGCATTGCCGTCTTTGCGTGTAAAGGCGCCGGTGAGCAGATTCTCCTCGATGGTGAGATGGCCGAAGCAGTGGCGGCCCTCCAGCACCTGAATGCAGCCGCGGCGCACGAGTTCGTTGGGGGAGAGCTTGTCGACGCGCTTGCCGTTGAACTCGATCGAGCCCTTCGTCACCTCGCCCCGCTCGGCGTGCAGCAGGTTGGAAATCGCCTTCAGGGTCGTCGTCTTGCCCGCGCCGTTCGCACCGAGCAG
>JAJFBI010000154.1 GCA_020697385.1 Microvirga sp.
CGGCACGTCGACCTTCGGCGAAGGCAAGCAGCCGACCGGCGAGGCGACGGCCGCCATCAACGTGCGCTGTTTGGAGGCGGTGGAGCTGTCGGAGATCAAGCCAGTCCCGTTCAACGGGCGGGACGCGCGGGGCTGACCTGTATCGCATCCCGGACGAAGCGCAGCGAAGATCGGGATCGTCTTTGGAAAAAAGCGCCAGAGTCTCAACACTGTCATCCCCGCGAAGGCGGGGATCCATAACCACGACGATGGGCGGAAAAGTGCAGCGGATGCCGCCGTACATTCTCTGCATCGTCAGCGAATATGGATCCCGGGCTCCGCTGCGCGGCCCCGGGATGACAGTGTTTTATTCTGAACACGATCCCGGATCGACTGCCGCCGTCCGGGATGACGAGTGGTTGCTCGGCATTTCACGCCACGGCCTCCGTTGACCGCCGCAGGCCCACATACTGGAACTCCGCGTACATCAGCACCGCCAGCGCCTGTGCGATCACGAAGGCGTACCCTGCGCTTGTCGGTACGACCCAGCCGCTCACCAGAAGCAGGAGGCTGTCGGCCACCCAGAGCGCATTGCCCAGCACCACGGCCCAGGCAACCGGTTTCTGGATCGTCTCACGCACGCCCAGCCAGCCGATGAAGCCGGCATAGGGCAGGAGGACGAGGCCTGCGATGCGCAGGAGCGTTTCCGGCAGCCCGAGAACGCCGCTCAACGGCCCGGCGCCGATCAGCATCAGGAGCCCGAAGGCGGCGCTGGTGGCGGCATCGGCCACGAGAGCCTGGCGAAGGAGCGGGGAGGAGTGGACGTTCATCATGGCTGTCTCCTGTGGTTCATCGGTCGAGCGGTTCAACCGTGGATGCAGGATTGCGCCGTGAGGGAGCGCCGTCGATTACCTCCGAGGTCATGGAACATGGCCTCACCTCGCGCTAAGGTCCGTTCATGAGAACCGCGAGCCAACCCGTGAACAGCACCCCGCCTGTGGGCGATTATCTGCGTGAATGGCGCCAGCGCCGGCGCATGAGCCAGATGGACCTGGCCCTCGAGGCCGAGATCTCCACGCGGCACCTGAGCTTCCTCGAGACGGGCCGGTCACAGCCGAGCCGCGAGATGGTGCTGCTGCTCGCCGAGAAGCTCGACATGCCCCTGCGGGAGCGCAACATCATGCTGGTCTCGGCGGGCTACGCGCCGGTCTATTCGGAGCGGTCCCTGGACGATCCGGCGCTGGCGAGCATGCGCCAGGCGGTCGATCTCGTCCTGAGAGGGCACGATCCCTATCCGGCGCTCGCCGTCGACCGGCACTGGTCGCTGGTCTCTGCCAACGACGCCCTCGTGTCGCTCATCGGCGATGTGGACGCGGCCCTGATGAAGCCGCCGGTGAATGTGCTGCGCCTGAGCGTTCATCCGGCGGGTCTTGCGCGCCGCATCGTGAACTTCATCGAATGGCGCAACCATCTCGTGCACCGCCTGCACCGGCAGGTGGATGCGACCGGCGATGCAACGCTCGCGGCCCTGATCGAAGAGCTGCGCGCCTATCCGACCCCCGATGCGGCTGCGCGGGCTCCCAAGGCGAGCCACGACTACGCCGGCATCGTCGTGCCCCTGCAACTCACCACGGAGGAGGGCGTCCTGACCCTCTTCAGCACCACCACGATCTTCGGCACCCCGGTGGACGTGACCGTGTCGGAGCTCGCCATCGAGGCCTTTTTCCCCGCCGATGCCGACACCGCAAATGCGTTGCGGCGCTTGGCCGAAAAGCGTCAGGCCGCACCCACCGCCCGATAGACAGGCTACGCCTTAACCACCCATCAACCTTAACCCGCGATAACTTTAAGCCATGGGAGCCCTCCTGCTGGATGCTCCGAATGTTCATGAGTTTTTTGCAGGGTGTTGCGCGTGCGTCTTCCGTATCGTCGATCTCGGGTGAAATGGATCTGCGCCACCACGGCCCCCTGGGCGCTGGCGACGGGCCTGCTGATCTCTTTCACGGCCTCGGCCAGCAATGATCTTCATTCTGGCGTAAGCTTCGCTCCGCGCAGCGCAACCGCCCGGCTCGTCGATACCGCTCTCGTGCCGCCCACCGGCGCCTCCATGGCCGGCGGCAGGCTCGGGGTCGAGGGCGACATTCTCCGCTCCCTGCCGCGTTACGACCTGCCGAGTGAAATGGCCGATTCCGAACCCCTGAAGGCCGACCGGAAGGCCGATGCGGGCGCCGACGCAATCATCGACCGCTCGATGAAGGCTAACCCCCTGGTGGCGCCGCATGCGACGCTCTCCCGGCGGGCCAAGCAGTTGCGCTCCGCTCTCAACCAGACCGGCAGCGCTCGCTTGATCTACAGCCGGGACGAAGACCTCCTGCCGCCCACCGTTCTCATGGAAGGGCAGCTCGAGGAGTTCGAGATGGAACAGGTGTTCGAGCCCTGGCAGGCCCCGGAATACACCACGACCCAGCAGGCCACATCGGTGCAGTCGCCGGCTGCCGCGGCGGCAGGATCAACCGGGGCCTCCGCGAGTCCGACGACCCCGATGGTGAAGCGGGCCGTTACCCTGTCCTCGACCACGCCGGCGCCCGTGGATGCCACACCCATGGAGATCGCCGCTGCTCCCGTGTCGATGCAATCGCCGCGCCTCGACCGGGGCGAGGTGACGATTCTGCCGAAGAGCGACGATCCCGACCGCCCGCGCTATGTCGATCTGATCGACCCGGATAACATGAACAAGGAGCAGCGCTGCCTGGCCGAGGCCGTCTATTTCGAGGCGCGCAGCGAACCCGTGGCCGGGCAGGCGGCAGTCGCCCAGGTGATTCTGAACCGCGTGAAGAGCGGGCTTTATCCCTCGTCCATCTGCGGCGTGGTCTACCAGAACCGCCATCGCCATCTCGCCTGCCAGTTCACCTTCGCCTGTGAGGGCAAGTCCCTGCGCATCCGCGATACCGAATCATGGGATCGGGCCAAGCAGGTGGCGAGCGCCGTGCTCGAAGGCAGGACCTATCTGGCCGATGTGGGCGGCGCGACGCATTATCACGCCGACTACGTCCGCCCCTCCTGGTCGCGCCGCCTGAAGAAGATGGACGTGATCGGCCGGCACATCTTCTACAAGCTCAAGCCGGGGCAGACCTGAGTGCAGCATCTCGCTGTGCGATACGGCACTGGGGACAACGGGATAGATTAGTATAGGCTTGAGACGTGAGGTCTTAAGACGAGGGGACGATGGCGCCGATCCGAAACGCCGTGCCGGGCGCCGGCTACGGAAATGTGTTTGTCGATTCCCTGATCTGGGGCGGAACAGCCTGGGACAGCGTCGAGCCGATCAAGGTCTATTTTGGTCAGAGCGGCGACTTCGCGGCCGCCAGCGCTCGGCATGGGCCCAGCGAGGTCCTGACCAGCGCGGGCCGGGCGCAAAACTGGACACCTGCCGAAAAGGGCGTTTTCGACTATGCGGCCGCCGTTTACGGAAGCGTCTGCGGCCTCAGGTTCGAGCTCGCCGATTCAGTGGGCGAAGCCGATATCGTCTGGTGGAAGACGGCGATCGGCGACGACACCCTCGGCTATCATGAGTTGCCTGCCAGCAGCCAGGCCTGGGGTTACTTTGATCCATCCACATCCTCCTGGGACAATCTTCATTTCGGTGGCGACGGCCTCAACACCGTGCTGCATGAACTCGGGCACGGCTTGGGCTTGGCGCACCCGCACGATGGCGGCGATGAGGGCGGAACCACTTTTCCCGGTGTAACCGGCGCTTCCCCGACCGGGTCCTACGGACTGAACCAGGGGATCTGGACGGTCATGTCTTACAATGCCGGCTGGGACCGTGCCGGCTACGACGTGACCTATGGCAATCAGGCAGGGCTCGGGGCCTTCGATATTGCAGCCCTGCAGGTTCTCTACGGAAAGAACATGGCGACAGGTGCCGGCAGAAACATCTACACTCTGCCGACCTGGAATCTGTTCGCCGAGGAGCAGGGATGGTTCTGCATCTGGGATGCGGGCGGACAGGATACGATCACGGCGGCAGATGCATCAGCCGGCGTGCAGATCGACCTGCGGGCCGCGACCTTGAGGGCCGGGGATCGCCATGCGGGAGGATTCGTCTCGCGTGAGTCGGGCGTCGCCGGCGGCTACACGATCGCGAACGGCGTCGTGATCGAGAACGCCACGGGAGGCCGCTCAGACGACAAGCTCTATGGGAATGCCGCGGCCAACACCCTGAAGGGCAATGGCGGCAAGGACAGCCTGCAAGGAAATGCCGGCCGCGACATCCTCATGGGCGGGTCCGGGCACGACACCCTGGCCGGAGGCTCCGGCAGCGACGTGTTCGTCTTCGATAGCAAGCTGAGCAAAGCCACCAATCTGGACCGGATCTCCGACTTCAACGCCCGCTATGACTCCATCCATCTGGAGAACTCCATTTTCAAGAAGATCGGCAAGGCGGGTGAACTGAGCAGAAAGCACTTTGAAATCGGCAGCAGGGCAGGCGATCGGGATGACTACCTCGTCTACAACAAGTCCAAGGGCATCCTTTATTACGACGCAGACGGCTCGGGGCAGGGGCGGGCGATCGAGATCGCCATTCTGTCGAACAAGGCCAAGATGACGGCGGCCGATATCATCGTCATCTGAAGCTGGGCTGATGGCCATGGAAGCGGAAATCCATCACAAAGCCTCATGCCAAAGGCGACAAACTTTCAATTCTGCTGATGCGAGACTTGGGCTAGGGTGCGCTTCCAGTTTTGCCCCCTGAGGCCGTGATCATGCACGCATCGCCCGCCCGCTCCCGCGTCTCCCCGGAAATCATCGTCGTCTGCGGCTGCCTCATTGCCCTGATCACGTTCGGGCCGCGGGCCTCCTCGGGGCTGTTCCAGCTTCCCATGATCACGGAGTATGGCTGGGGCCGTGACACCTTCGGCTTCGCCATCGCGATCCAGAACCTCCTCTGGGGCGTCGGACAGCCGTTTGCCGGCGCGGTGGCCGACCGGTTCGGCGCCTTCCGGGTGCTTTGCGTGGGCGCTCTGCTCTATGCGCTCGGCCTTGTGGTCATGGCCTATGCAACCACGGCCGGAGTCCTGCACATCGGCGCCGGCGTGCTCATCGGATTCGGCCTCTCCGGCTGCTCGTTCAACCTGGTGCTCGGTGCCTTCGGCAAGATCCTGCCGGAGAAGTGGCGCCCCATGGCCTTCGGTGCCGGCACCGCGGCGGGCTCGTTCGGCCAGTTCCTGTTCCCACCCATCGGCAACGTGCTGATCGAATCCTTCGGCTGGCAGCACACTCTTCTGGTCTTCGCCGGCAGCGTCCTGCTCGTGATGCCCTTGGCGCTCGCTCTCGCGACACGACCGACCGGCGATTCCACGCAGTCCGGGCCGGCTACGATCCCGAACCAGTCGATCCGTCAGGCGCTCGCGGAAGCCTTCAAGCATCGTTCCTATGTGCTGCTGGTGCTCGGCTTCTTCACCTGTGGTTTCCAACTTGCCTTCATCACCGTGCACCTGCCGGCCTACCTGAAGGATGCCGGCCTCTCGGCTGCCGTGGGAGGTTGGACGCTCGCCGTCATTGGTCTCGCCAACGCGGCAGGCTCCCTCGGCTCGGGCTGGCTCTCCACCCGCATGTCGAAGCGATGGCTGCTGGCCTGGATCTATCTCGGCCGCTCTGTGGCGATTGCGGCCTTTATCCTGGTTCCGGCCTCGCCCGTCACGTCGATCCTGTTCGGCATCTCCATCGGGCTGCTCTGGCTCTCCACCGTGCCGCCCACGTCATCCCTGGTGATGCTGATGTTCGGCACCCGCTACATGGCCATGCTCTACGGCTTCGCGTTCTTCTCGCATCAGGTCGGGGGCTTTCTGGGCGTGTGGCTCGGTGGCCTGCTCTACGAGATCAACGGCAATTACAGCATGGTCTGGTGGCTCTCCGTCCTGCTTGGTCTGGCCTCCGCGCTGATCAACCTGCCGATCAAGGAGCAGCCGGTCGACCGCGCGCCAGCGCTGCAGCCGGCGGAGTAGGATCGCCTCCCTGCGAAGAGATGAAGCTTTCGCGCTTGTCCTCATCCTCCGCCGCGCCACAAATGGGCCAGGGAGGAATCGGCATGAGCGCATTCAAGGCTATGGTCATCGACAAAACTGACGCCGGTCAGAATGTCGGGATCCGCGAGTTCGACGAGGCAGACCTGATGGACGGCGATGTTACCGTCCGCGTGTCGCACTCGACGCTGAACTACAAGGACGGGCTCGCGCTCACCGGCAAGGCCCCGGTGGTGCGGCGCTTCCCGATGATCCCCGGCGTCGACCTCGCCGGCATTGTGGAGGCCTCCTCGAATCCTGAGTTCAAGCCCGGCGACGCGGTCGTCCTCAACGGCTGGGGACTGGGCGAGACGCATCTCGGCGCCTATGCCGAGAAGGTGCGCGTGAAGGGCGACTGGCTCATCCCTTTGCCCCATGGCCTCACGCCGCAGCAGGCGATGGCCGTCGGCACGGCCGGCTATACGGCGATGCTCTGCCTGATGGCTCTGGAGCGGCATGGCCTGCGACCGGATCGCGGACCGGCCATCGTCACGGGAGCCGTCGGCGGCGTCGGCTCGGTGGCCGTGGCGCTGCTGGCGCAAGCCGGTTGGCATGTAATCGCCTCCACCGGACGGCCCGAGGAGGCGGATTATCTGAAGAGTCTGGGAGCAACCGAAATTCTCGACCGCAGCGAGCTTGCCGGACCCGGAAAGCCTCTCGCCAAGGAGCGTTGGGCCGCGGGCGTCGACACGGTCGGCTCCACGACGCTGGCCAATGTCCTGTCCATGACGAAGTATGGCGGCGCCATCGCGGCTTGCGGGTTGGCGGGCGGAATGGACCTGCCCACAACCGTCGCGCCCTTCATCCTGCGCAACGTAGCGCTGCTCGGCGTCGATTCGGTGATGGCCCCCAAGGCGCTGCGGCTCGATGCCTGGAACCGGATCGCCCGCGAGCTCGACCACGACAAGCTCGCGGCCATGACCTCGACCATCCCGCTCGACGGAGTGCTGGAGGCCGGCCGTGAGATCGT
>JAJFBI010000155.1 GCA_020697385.1 Microvirga sp.
CAACGACCTCGACCGGTAGCGAGACCGGAATCGGCCGAAGATCGGACGGCCGGAGCTTCACAAACTGTGCCTGAAAAGCCACCTCTAGCACCTCCCCGCCCGCGATCTGTGACACTCTCGGGATCGAGAACGGCAAACTCATGGCACGCCGTCGGGACGGGAGATGCAGGTTCGGTGGCCCTTACGTTGGAAGCCTCGACTCGTTGAGAGGACGATGCCTACAACTCCCGCCGGGAACGTGGTCACTATGCCCTCGGTAATAGGCGCACCCCTGGTCGCGCTGTCATCGGTTAGTAGCGACGTGCGCACAATGCTAAGCGACGGCGAGCGATCCGTCACTCGGCTCACCCATGCTGACAACTTTCCAAGAGAAGGCGCCGGATGGCGCCGTGCCGAATGCAAGACAAGCCTGCTTATCTTGCATTCCATAGTGGGTCCCTGTGAAAATTTATACCTGAACGAAGCCTTTTGAGACCCTTAACCTCAGGATCCCATCTGGCGGGGTGTGGGCCGGGCTTCGGGTGCTCTGCAAGGTGCGCCGTATCAAGCTCGAAGCTCTGGAAAAGGCGCTCGCGAAGCGCTCCTGAGCGGAGGGGAACGCCGTTCCCCCCGTTCCCCATTGGGGAACGGTGCGCCTTGAAAACCCGGCTCTGAGGCCCCTTTTCGCCGGTTATCGAAACCTAAACTGCGTCGGGTGTTCCCCGCGTTGTCCCCTCGTCCCCCTCGGTGGTCAGAGGAAGTCGCCGGCGGCGTGCTGGTCAAAGAGCTTGGCGCGGCGGTCGTAGCCACGCACCGTCTCGAGGCGCTTCCACCGGCCCTGGTCGGCGGCCTTGACCGCGCCGGACTTCCCGGGCTTCGGGTGCTCTGCAAGGTGCGCCGCATCAAGCTCGAAGCTCTCGAAAAGGCGCTCGAGAAGCGCTCCTGAGCCGAGGGCAACGCCGTTCCCCTGGTACCCCATTGGGGAACGGCACGCCTTGAAAACCCCACGGCTTCGTGCCGGCCCGGAAATCGCACGGTCGTGGGTTCACCGGCTTGCGCCTTGTGCCATCGTGCTCGGGAAACCGATTCGCATGATCCATGACGCGTATGACGGACTTTCAGGATTTCCCGTTCACGCGCGTGCGCGCGTGACGGTGATAAGCTAATAGAGCGTCATATGCGTCATACCCCTTCTGCGTCTCGCGGCGAGCGAAGCCCCGAGTACACCCATTCCTGATCGAGGCCGCGCGCCCGATCGGCGACGGCGCCGACAAAGCCGCCCAAGATCCGAGGCTGGTTTTCCCTCAACTTTTTCAGGATACGAGCACGCTCGAGCGTCAGCCGAGTCTTGCACCCGACGTGCGCCGGCTGGCGCGCGCCGCCGCTGCTGCGCGCGTGCCCTAGCGCACATCTATCCCGGCCACATTGCGATTTGGTGCTGAGCTCTGTAAGCAATGCGCCCTCGCCGTGCAGTATGGCATGGAAGCCGAGGGCCTATCGCGGCGGATTGGGCAGCCACCCATCGTTGCGCGAGACTTACTGCGGGCTCACCGTGAGACATACCGGACGTTCTGGCGATGGTCCGATGGCGCGGTGGATTACGCCATGCTCAACGGCGCGCTGCACACTGTCTTTGGCAGGTCCACGTCAACGAAACTCCCAACCCTCGATCGCTCCGTAATTTCCCAATGCAGACTAACGGCGCGGAGATACTTCGGCTTGCATGCTGTTTCGCAACTGAGCGTGATATCGAAGTCTGCGCGCCAGTGCACGATGCTGTTTTGATCTGCGCGCCGCTGGAGCGTCTCGAGACCGACGTTGCCCTGACACGAGCGGCTATGGATGAAGCCTCTCAGATTGTGCTCGGCGGCTTCAAGCGACGTGACCATGGTGCGGTACCCCGACGGCTACATGGACCCCCGCGGCGCGGTGATGTGGCGACGGGTTCAAGCTTTGGTCGCGCAACTTCGACAAGTGGGGGCAGCGTGATATGGACACGGCGGACGCCTTTGATTTGAAGAAGCTCCAGCTGCCAGCGGAGCTACGGACCTTAGGCCGCGGTCGAGCAGCCTCGAAAGACCACCAACAACCATTCATTAAATTCCCTTGCAGCTGGGCAACCCGTCTCACCACAGCGAAGCGTATTAGCACCTATCGTATTGCGCTCCATCTGCTGTTTCAGCACTGGCGAACAAGCGGACGGCCGACTCCTCTTTCTTAACGTGGCCCTCCTTAGTGCGGGTGTAAGCCGTCGTGAATAATGGCGGGACTGGAGGAGCTTGAAAGCGCAGGACTGGTCAAGGTCGAAAGGCGGCCCAGGAAGTCCCCTGTCGTCACCATTCTTGTGGTTCCGTGATGGCCTTGAAGTAGATGAGACCTGCCAGTGCATGCACGTTGCACCCGCAGGTCTCAAGCTATCGTTCGTTCATGGGACGCAGCGGTGCATACGGTCCAAGTCTTTTTCTGTGTCTCTAATACGGTTTTCAAATCATTGTGGATAACGAGGGCACAGCCCCGACGACCGATCAGCAACATCAAGCCGTTATTATATGGCATGTTTCTCCGTACGAGGCGGTTTTGGTCTCACATTCGCATAGAATTGGAAAAAGGCAGCACGTCAAGGCTAGGTTCGGGCCGGGCAAGCAGGCTTCAAGGGGCCACGGCCCCCCTATAGGGACCGTGTTGCAGGGTGGCGCATGGGGGGGCGCCGCCGCCCGGAATATCGCTCAAAGTTGGCGTTCACTAGGGGGTACTCTGAGGAGAGCTAATGGGATGGGCTGAGGGTAAGATCGGCGACGAGCAGCGCAGTCCGGTTCTCGGTCTCGCCGACCTCGAGCACGCCGTCATTCACCGCAATGAGCTTGCGCAGCTCCTCGGCCTGCAATCGCCGCAGATGCTAGACGTGCACGCGCGCGAAGGGCACCTCGTCCGCGCTGAAAAGCGGGGCTGGTTCAAGCTTGCGGCCAGCATCAAGGCCATGGCCGAGCACCAGCGTTCGGTAGCTGCCAAGCACCGCTCGGGAGACGGCAAGCACGACGTAGCGGCCGAAAGCGCTCAGCTGAAATCGGCGCAGCGGCGCCTGACTGAGCTGAAGATCAAGGCGATGGAGGGCGACTTGGTCTCCGCGACCGAAGCGCTGTCTGTTTGGGGCGAGTTCGCCAAGGACGTCCGCGCGATGTTTCTGGCCCTCCCGTCGCGTGTCGCGGGTGAGCTCCCGCATCTCGTTACCAGCGAGGTCGAGATCCTCAAGAGGCTTTCACGAGACATGCTAGCCGAACTCAAGGCACTCGGCGAGGTACCCCCGAACCTCAAGGCTGACCGGACATGAACTGCAGCCCGACCGCCGCAGCTTTGAAGCGCAACTTCTATGCGCTGCTCGAGCCTCCGCCCGAATTGCGCCTTTCGGAGTGGGCGGCGCAAAACATCGTTCTTCCCGAGGGCTCGCGTGCTCGCCCCGGCGGCTACCGGAACTGGCCATACTTCACCGAAGTTCTGGACGCGATGTCAGATCCAGCCGTGGAGCGGATCACCATCCTCAAATCGGCGCGTGTCGGCTTCACGAAAAGCCTGATGGTCATGATGGGGTCGATCGCTGCCAACGATCCCGCCCCGATTATTCTGCTGGTCCCGACTGACGAAGACGCTCGGGGGATTGCGGTCGATGAGGTTGAGCCGATCTTCGAGGCCACGCCTGCCTTGCACGGGCTCATCAAGAAAGGCCGGAACGACGGTCGCAACACGCTGACCCGCAAGGCGCTCGCGGGCGGGGCCTCGATCAAGATCCTCTCGGCCCGCGCGCCCCGAAAGCTGAGGCGACACGACTGCCGGATTCTGCTGATCGATGAGGCTGATGCGATGGAGATCACGACCGAGGGTGATCCGGTCTCCATCGCCGAGAAGTGCACCATGGCGCAGGCCGGGCGCAAGATCGTCGTCGGCTCTACGCCAACCGAAGAAGGCGTGAGCGTCGTAGAGCGGCTCTATTCGGAGTCGGACCAGCGAGTGTACGAGGTCCCCTGCCCTGCCTGCGGCGCATTCCATGAGGTACAATGGGAGGACATCGTCTGCGAGACTGAGCACGACCCGACCACGGCGAAGTACCTCTGCCGGAGCTGCGGCACCTTCGTCGAGGAGCGGCATAAGCCTTGGATGGTTGCGAATGGCCGGTGGCGCGCGACCCGGCCGGAGGTGACCAACCACCGTGGGTACCGCATCAACGCGCTCGTCTCCCTGCTCGCGAACGCGACCTGGCCGCAGCTGATGGCGGAGTGGTTTCGGGCGAAACGCGGCGGACCTGCCGAGCAGCAGCCCTTCGTCAATCAGGTCCTTGGCCGGACATGGAAGACGTTGATTAACGCGGTGGACGCTGACGTACTCCGGGCGCGGGTCGAGCCATTCGGCCTCCCCACGCGGGCGCGGGCCAAGGTCATCATCCCTCGTCCAGTCTTGCTGATCACCGTCGGTGCGGACGTACAGGACGACCGCATCGAGGCGAGCATCTTGGGATGGCCGCGGACAGGAGCGCCTTACGTGCTCGGCCATGTCACCTTCGACGGCAACACGCTCGATGATGAGGTCTGGTCGAACTTCGACCACTGGCTCAGAAACGCAAAATGGCGCAATGAGCGAGGCTGGCGGATGGGGATCGACGCTGTAGCGGTCGACTCTGGCGGCCGGGAGGGCCGGACGCAGAAGATCTACAACTGGTGTTACGCCCGTCACAGCCGCCGCATCTACGCCGTCAAAGGCGTGTGGGCCCTCGTAAGCTCGGGAGCGTGCGAAGAAGGTCAAAGGCGACATGCGGCTTGTGAACGTAGCCGTGGACGTCGCTAAAACGACCGTCCTCGACATGATCACGCGAGAGCCGTTCCCGCAGGGTACCAATCGAGATCCCGCTGCAGCCCGTTTCTCGGACAGCCTCGGGGAGGACTGGTTCGACCAAGTCACCGACGAACGGCGGCGGCTGCGTTATCGCGGAAACCGCCCGACCTATGTTTTTGAGCTCGCGCGTCCCGGGTCACCTAACGAGGCCCTGGATTGCTGCGTGTACGGGTATGCCGTCCGGTTCGCGCCGGCCGTGGTCTCGATAGACCTAGGCGAGCGGGAGAGAAGAGCGCCTGATCCGGATGAAGGCCCAGTCAGGCCGAAACCACCTAGGAAAAGCGCCGGCGAGTGGGCAGCAGAATTTGCCCGCCTCTCCGCTCCTGGCTCTCGCTTCTGACCTAGCAGCGTGGCTCGGCTCGTATAATCGGTGCATCATGCTCTTCGAACGGGAGCGCTCAAATGCACGCTACACACCGCACCATCACTTCCCATCCCTCCAGATCGCCGAGGTATCTACCGGGCCTGAGCGCGGCCTCATCGGCATCACATCGCGCCCGGGAAGAAGCAGCCCGGCGCGATGTCTGGTTCATGGCACCGCGATCTCGCGACAGATCTCGATGCAGTCGCAGCGTGGAATGCCGCCGCGGTCGCGACCCTTGTCAAACCGCATGAACTCGAGGCCTTGGACATTCTCGACGTGGGCCAAGAGGTCCGCAAGCGGCACATGGAGTGGCATCACTGGCCTATCACCGGATGATGTGTGGCCCGCCCTCAAGCGGCTCTGCGGCGAGCGCCGCGTCCTCCTCAAGAAGCTCGAAGGGCGCCTGTAAACACCTGTTGAAAGCGAGGGGAACAGCGTTCCCCACGTTCCCCATTGGGGAACGGCGCGTGCTGAAAACCGGGCTTTTGGGCCGCTTTTGAACGGTTATCGCAACCTAAACCGGGTCGAGCGTTCCCCGCGTTGTCCCCTCGTGCCCCTTCCGGGGGTCAGAGGAAATCGCCGCCGGCGTGCTTGTCGAAGAGCTTGGCGCGGCGGTCGTAGCCGCGGACCGTTTCGAGGCGCTTCCACCGGCCCTGATCTGCCGCCTTGAACACGTCCGCGCCCGACTTCAGCGCTGATGTGACGAAACCGGCTCGAAGCGAGTGGCCTGAGAACTCTTCCGGGTCGAAGCCGGCGGCGGCCAGCCTCTCCTTCAGCATCTTCACGAAACCCCACGCGCTCAGTCGGCCGAGCTGCACCTGGCCGCTCTTGTCGACGTGGCGGAAGATCGGGCCCGTGGTGATGCCCGCTGCCCTGGATCCAGGCGTCGAGCGCTGCAACGGGTCGAATCTCCCGGCCCTTCGGGATCGGGACAGTATGCCCCTTCCGGGCGATGTGCTCGAGGTCGATGCCGACGAGCTCGGAGCGGCGGAAGGCGCCGGCGAACCCGATGGCGAGGAGCGCGCGATCGCGGAGGCCGCGCTTGATCGAGACATCGATCGCGGCCTTCGCCAGGATGTCGGCCGTGAGGGGCGCGGCCTGGCGCGTAGCCATGCCGAGCGCCCGGTTGATGCCGGCTGAAAGGACCTTCACCGCCTCGTGGATGTGGGGGACTCGTGCCCGCCCTGCCTGTGAGTCGCGGCGCTCGCGGCGCGGCGGCGCTTGTGCTCGAGGCTTTGTGCTTCTCTCGGACCAAGCTCGCGAGGTACGCCCTCACTGTCCCGGGCGTCGCTGGCGGTCGCCGAGGCGCTGGCCTCGGCAGCAAGCTGGTCAGCGTCGGACGCTGCTTGTTCGAGGTAGGTCGCCCCAGGCGTCAGAGGCCCGATAGGTTGCGAGAACATCAGTTATCGAAACGAAAAATCAGGCGGCTTGGCGAAGGTCGGGGGAGCACGCGGCGGCGTGCTGCGGCGCGTTCGACCCCGACGTCGCAGCCTGCGCTCTGGTTCGCCCCGCGGGAACCTCCGCCGACCTCCGCCAGAGCGCCTCTGAGCGCCCGTTTCTGAGAGGGGGCAACTTGCTCCCATTGTCCCCGCAAGCACCGCACGAGCGCCGGAAACCGTCCTTGCGGTCCTTCACCTTGAGCGAGAAGGCGTAGACCGGCTCGGGCGGTGCGATCGAGGCGACTGCAGGCCTTCGTCGGGTTAGCGGCCCCTCCCAGGCGGCTCGCGCGGCAGGGTCTAGCGGCGGACGCCCCTCCGCCTCCGAAGA
>JAJFBI010000156.1 GCA_020697385.1 Microvirga sp.
AGCGTGGCCGGATGGGTTGGCAGCGAAGCTCGGGCTATAATGCCAGAGCTGGCGCCGAGGGGACGATGAGCCGGTATAAGCGGATCATCGGCGACACCTTGCGCTCGCATAGTCGGCCGGCGCAGGAGACCGAAACCCGCATCGCCGTCACCGTCCTCAACCGCATGCTCGACCTCGCACGATCGGAGTCTGTCCGCGCCGCCTGATGATCAAGGGACCAGGGCCGTACTCCGCTCTCCTGCCTCCATGCACCAAACCATCTCGCGCAATTCAGCATGGCGGCTTTTGACTCGAAGCGGTCACCAGCAGCGCAAGCACGCGGCCAGGGCCATCAACCCTGTCAGCTCGCGGACATCGACCGTTATTCCACGGGCTTCACCGCCAGCTGTGGAACCGGTAGGCCCGGCCCCGATGCGGTCCGGCCACCACGTGCCCTGTTTTGGTGACGTGTCCATCCCCAGCACGACGATGATACCCGCGGTGCGAGCCCGGTGTATACTTGCTCTGATGCTGCGTGACGCTCTCGATCAGGTCGGGTCCGGACCTCTGGCCCGCCCCCTCAGGCGATGCGTGCGAGGCCTCACCGGGGATGTCACTCAAGAGGGTTCGGACGAGAGTGGGAGGATAACCAGATGACCAACGATGCTCCGCTGGCTCTCCATGTGCCCGAACCGGCCGTTCGGCCGGGCGGCCTCCCTGATTTCACCAATGTTCGGATCTCGACGGCGGGAGCGGTGGCGCGGCCAGACGTCGATGCCGATCCTGAATCGATCCGTGACCTCGCCTACTCGATCATCCGGGTTCTCGACCGGGACGGCGAGGCGGTCGGACCCTGGGCCGGCTTCTTGAGCGACGAAGAGCTGCTCGAGGGTCTGCGGCATATGATGACGCTGCGGGCCTTCGACGCCCGGATGCAGATGGCGCAGCGGCAGGGCAAGACGTCGTTCTATATGCAGCACATGGGCGAAGAGGCCGTCAGCTGCGCTTTCCGCAAGGCACTCCTGCCCGGCGACATGAATTTTCCGACCTATCGCCAGGCAGGACTGCTGATCGTCGCCGGCTACCCGCTGGTCGAGATGATGTGCCAGATCTACTCCAACGAGCAGGATCCGCTGAAAGGCCGCCAGTTGCCGGTTCTCTATTCGTCGAAGGAGCATGGCTTCTTCTCGATCTCCGGAAACCTGGCAACTCAGTACATCCAGGCCGTGGGCTGGGCCATGGCCTCCGCCATCAAGAACGACACCAAGATCGCGATCGGGTGGATCGGCGACGGCTCGACCGCGGAATCGGACTTCCACGCCGCGCTCGTTTTCGCCTCCACCTACAAGGCGCCGGTGGTGCTCAACATCGTCAACAATCAGTGGGCGATCTCGACCTTTCAGGGCATCGCCCGCGGCGGCTCCGGCACCTTCGCGGCGCGCGGTCTTGGCTTCGGCATTCCGGCGCTCAGGGTCGATGGCAACGACTATCTTGCCGTTTATGCCGTCGCACGATGGGCAGTTGAGCGGGCACGCCGCAATTTCGGGCCGACGCTGATCGAGCATGTCACCTATCGCGTTGGCGCGCATTCCTCCTCCGACGATCCTTCTGCCTACCGCCCCAGGACCGAATCTGATACCTGGCCGCTCGGTGACCCGGTGATCCGGTTGAAAAATCACCTGATCGTACGTGGTGTCTGGTCGGAGGACCGGCATAAGCAGGCGGAAGCGGAAGTTCTGGACACCGTGATCACCGCGCAGAAGGAGGCCGAGCGGCACGGCACGCTGCATTCCGGCGGCAAGCCCTCCGTCCGCGACATGTTTGAGGGTGTCTTTGCGGAAATGCCGCCGCACCTGCGCCGGCAGCGCCAGCAGGCGGGAGTCTGAACCATGCCCCGCAAGACCATGATCGACGCTATCCGCGATGCGATGGACGTCATGATGGGGCGCGACGACACTGTTGTCGTGTTCGGCGAGGACGTCGGATACTTCGGGGGCGTCTTCCGCGCCACCCAGGGCCTGCAGGCGAAGTACGGCAAGAGCCGCTGCTTCGACACGCCGATCAGCGAGCTGGGGATCGTGGGCGCGGCGGTCGGGATGGCTGCCTATGGGCTGCGTCCCTGCGTCGAGATCCAGTTCGCCGACTACATATATCCGGCCTACGACCAGATTGTCTCGGAGGCCGCGCGCCTGCGGTATCGTTCAAACGGCCAGTTTACCTGTCCGCTCGTCGTCAGAATGCCGACCGGCGGCGGCATCTTTGGCGGACAGACCCATAGCCAGAGCCCGGAGGCCCTGTTCACGCATGTCTCTGGCCTCAAGACGGTGGTGCCCTCGAACCCGAGCGATGCCAAGGGGCTGCTGATCGCAGCCATCGAGGATCCCGATCCGGTGATCTTCCTGGAGCCCAAGCGGCTCTATAATGGACCCTTCGACGGCCACCACGAGCGGCCTGTGACGCCATGGTCAAAACACGAGCTCGGCGAAGTTCCAGATGGTCACTATACCGTACCCTTGGGAAAGGCTGCCATCCGACGCCAAGGTGCGGCCGTGACCGTGCTCGCCTATGGCACGATGGTGTATGTCGCCGAGGCGGCTGCAGCCGAAACCCGCGTCGATGCAGAGATCATCGACCTTCGCACGCTCCTGCCGCTGGATCTGGAGGCGATCGTAGCCTCAGTCCGGAAGACCGGCCGGTGCATGATCGTTCACGAGGCGACGCTGACCTCGGGGTTTGGCGCGGAGCTTTCCGCGCTTGTGCAGGAGGCATGCTTCTATCATCTGGAGGCGCCGATCACGCGTGTGGCGGGGTGGGACACGCCCTATCCGCATGCTCAGGAGTGGGATTACTTCCCCGGTCCGGCCCGCGTCGGGCGCGCGCTGCTCGAAACAATAGAGCCGTGAGATGGGCGAGCACGTGATCAAGCTGCCCGATGTCGGCGAGGGTGTCGCGGAAGCCGAGCTCGTCGAGTGGCACGTCAAGGTCGGCGACCTTGTTCGGGAAGATACGATCCTCGGAGCCGTGATGACCGACAAGGCGACGGTGGAGATTCCCTCGCCCGTCGAGGGCGAGGTTGTTTGGCTGGGTGCCGAGGTCGGGAATGTGGTCGCTGTCGGTTCCGATCTTGTCCGCCTGAAGGTCGCGGGAGACGACAAAGGCTCCGTTGCCAGGGACACCTCGGCGAGGGCTCCAGCCGCCGGAACTGTGCAGCCCTCTGTGCCAGCGACACCTCCTGTTGGCGATGCCGTTGCGCGCGTTCCGCTTGCGACCGCCCTGCCAAGTCCCTCCGCAAACCGGTCAGCCCAAGCCGCTCCGCCGCGGCACTTCGTTCGTGGAGGTGCCCGTCCGGCAGGCGAGAAACCCCTGGCCGCGCCGGCGGTCCGTCTCAGGGCACGAGAGGCGGGAGTCGACCTGCGCCAGGTTCCCGGCACCGGCCCGGCGGGCCGCATCACCCACGAGGATCTGGATGCCTTCCTCGCGCAGGGTCCCAGCCAGGCGCCGACGCCCGGCCTCCAGGCGAGGACGTCTGTCGAAGACATCAAGGTGGTTGGCCTGCGCCGCAGAGTCGCCGAGAAGATGGCGATCGCCAACGCGCGCATTCCCCATATCACCTATGTCGAGGAGGTCGATGTCACCGCGCTCGAGGAGCTACGCGCAACGCTCAACAAGCAAAAACGCCAGGACCAGCCGAAGCTGACGCTCTTGCCCTTCCTGATGCGCGCGATGGTGCGGACTATCGCGGAGCAGCCCAGCCTGAATGCTCTCTTCGACGACGAAGCAGGTGTCGTGCATCAGCACGCGGGCGTGCATATCGGCATCGCGGCGCAGACGCCCGCAGGCCTCATGGTGCCGGTGGTGAAGCATGCGGAGGCGCGCGATCTCTGGGGCTGTGCGGCGGAGGTGACCCGGCTTGCCGAAGCAGCGAAGGCGGGCACCGCTACCCGCGACGAACTGACCGGCTCGACCATCACGATCACCTCGCTGGGCGCCCTGGGCGGCGTCGTTACGACGCCCATCATCAACCATCCCGAGGTGGCGATCCTCGGCGTCAACAAGATCATGGTGCGCCCGGTCTGGGACGGCTCAGCATTCATTCCACGCAAGATGATGAACCTGTCGTCGAGCTTCGATCACCGTGTGGTGGATGGCTGGGATGCCGCACTCTTCGTGCAACGCATCAAGGCCCTGCTGGAAACGCCCGCGCTGATCTTCATCGAAGGCTGAGCCGATGAAAGAGATCTCCTGCAAGCTGCTAGTCATCGGCGCAGGCCCCGGTGGCTATACCTGTGCGATCCGGGCGGGTCAACTTGGCATCGATACTGTGGTCGTCGAGGCGAAGAAGCCAGGCGGAACCTGTCTCAATGTCGGCTGCATTCCCTCGAAAGCCTTGATTCACGTGGCCGAGGAATTCGAGAAGGTTGTGCAGATGACGGCCGGGGAGAACCCGCTCGGCATTTCCACCCGCAAGCCTGAACTCGACCTCTCGAAAACAATGGCCTGGAAGGACGGCATTGTTGGTCGCCTCAACAGCGGAGTTTCGGGACTGTTGAAGAAGGCAGGGGTCAAGGTTGTCGAGGGCTGGGCGCGGTTCCGCGACGGCAAGACGGCCGAGGTGGAGACGGAACTCGGTCTCCAGGTGATCCGGGCCGAGCAGATCGTGATCGCCACCGGTTCCGAGGCTGTCGAACTGCCGTCCCTCCCCTTCGGGGGCCCCGTGATCTCGTCGACCGAAGCCCTGGCGCTGACCGAGGTGCCGGGCAAGCTTGTCGTCGTGGGCGCCGGCTATATCGGGCTGGAGTTGGGGACCGCCTTTGCCAAGATGGGCGCTGCGGTGACCGTCGTCGAAGCCCAGGCGCGGATCCTCCCTCAATACGACGCCGAGCTGACGCGGCCGGTCGCGAAGCGCCTGCGCGACCTCGGCATCGAGGTGCTGACCGGCGCCAAGGCGAAAGGGCTCGCTTCCAAAGGCGCTGCCCTCTCCGTCGAGGCAGCGGATGGCCAAGCCATGACGCTCGCCGCCGACAAGATCCTGGTTACGGTCGGCCGCAAGCCGGTGACCAAGGGCTGGGGCCTTGGTGCGATCGACCTCGATATGGATGGGCGGTTTCTTCGTATCGACGACAATTGCCGCACCTCGATGCGCGGCGTCTACGCCATCGGAGACGTGACAGGCGAGCCGATGCTGGCGCACCGAGCGACGGCGCAAGGCGAAATGGTGGCCGAAATCATCGCTGGCCGAAAGCGTGCCTGGGACAAGGTCTGTATTCCGGCCGTTTGCTTTACGGATCCTGAGATTGTTACCGCCGGTCTGTCACCTGAAGACGCCAAGGCCATGGGCTTCGAGATCAAGACTGGCCTCTGTCCTTTCCAGGCCAACGGCCGCGCCATGACTCTCGGGAAGGAAGCGGGTTTCATTCGTGTCGTTGCGCGGGCCGACAACCATCTTCTGCTCGGAATTCAGGGAGTGGGTGCCGGCATTGCGGAACTGTCAGCCGGCTTCAGCCTAGCGCTGGAGATGGGCGCACGGCTTGAGGATGTCGCCGCAACCATTCATGCCCACCCGACCCAGAGCGAAGGTCTTCTGGAGGCCGCCCTCAAGGCTTTAGGCCATCCGATTCATATATGAGGGTTCTTCAGGTTCGATGCAGCGCTGGGAGCATTCGGCCAGAACGTCCAGTTATGGCGAAAGCGGACAAAGTCCCAATTGAGATCCAACCCGCTCAACAGGGTGCTCGGCCGGCAGACGACAGGCTACTCCGATCAATGGGTAGGTAGTGTTCGACGGCAGGTTCTTTCGCAGGGCAGCCAATCTTCCAACTCGTCGACCATCGATCGAGCCGTAAGCTCTTGATTGGCCTCAACTTTCAAAACGGGTACCAACCTGAGGCAGTCAACAGGTCCGGAGAAAATGGCGGCAGAGAGAACGCCAACGGCGGCAACGGGAGATTGGCCTGTCAACAGGTCGGCACGCCGAACCGCGCAGTTCCTGGGGATTTCAAAAGCTGAACGGGGACTGGAGAAAATTGGTCCCGTAGGAGATGGCGGAGGGGACAGTCACCTGCGAACCCGTCTCCGTTTCCCTGTTCTATAGGGAATATACAGGGAAATGATGCATTCGCGTGCCGTTGAGCCCGATAACGGCAGCCAAACACGCGGCACTTACCAGGGTTTTGAGCCAAATTCCCTAGGCGACAGAACAGGGAATTGATCCTGGCGATCAGGGAACGGCCAGTAATCGGCTTCTCCTCTACCCTGCCAAGCTGGTCCAAATAGACCCAAATAGACGTCAGTACATGACAAACAAATTTGCTGCTGGATGACGGAAGCTGATGTCGAGCGCACCAGATCGGCAACATCCAAGCAGGTTACCGCCTTATAAAGGCACCGACCTCAACGACCGGGCGGAGAACCCGCATCAGCCGAGCCGCCAACGGGAACGACGGATGACGCGGTCCAAGTCGGTCCGGCAGGCGCAGCAGTTCCTGCCGGGAGCAGAAAGATCTGTGCGGTGGGAGGTGGTCGGCAATGCGGGTGGTGGATAGGCTGGGCATTCCGGAAACTCAGGCATTGGGACAGGCATGCGCGTTCAGATCCGCTTCCGGGTCGTTACCGACGATGGCACGATCATCAGCGATGACGAGATCGCCTGCTTCGATAGGGGGATGACCGGCTCGAGGACATCGGCCTGTCGCTCAGGGAGGCGAAGGAGCGCGAACTATACGAACGCCTGCACACCCCGGAGGTCCCGACGCCGGGAAAGAAATGACAATAAAGACTTGAGACAGGTTAAGACAAAACCTCGGTGTTCAGCACAGGATGTGACAGTACAGCCAGAGGCGCCATGGAAAACGCGCTTGAGCGGGAGGTGGCCTGATGGGAACAATTCGGCACGGCGCCGAGGTCAGCTTGTACGATTTCGGTCCAACGCCGCTCTTCGCTTTTGAACAGGCTGCGCTGGCGCTGAGTGCTGCTGTGAGTTGGCGGTCGATCAGCCAGTGGTCGGTCCGGCACATCACACGTCCCTGTAATCGCTGGACTGCCGCCGCTCAAGCAGGCCCCGTCCGCATGCCGGTTCCGGTGCGAGTAAGGCTTATGCTTCCGCAATCGGTAGGCGGGACGTTGGAAACATTGCACCGCGTTGCGGTGTTGCTCGCCATGCTGCTCCTGAACGCCTGCGCCGCTATCGGCAGCGTACCCATTGCGGATGCGCAGGACGGCATACCCACGCTTGCTCCGATTGGGGAGAGTCATGGCGGACGAGCACATCAAGGACGCGTTTTGCCATGGTGATCGGGATCGCGAACCCGATCCCGG
This sequence comes from Microvirga sp., assembly GCA_020697385.1. GTDB lineage: Bacteria > Pseudomonadota > Alphaproteobacteria > Rhizobiales > Beijerinckiaceae > Microvirga. The sequence goes on from JAJFBI010000156.1 coordinate 7,294, forward strand.
TGTTTCCGCCGAG